>CAZOSN010000133.1:6396-12826 GCA_964582405.1 uncultured Oligoflexales bacterium
CTACTGCTCCACCTCTACGGCGAGCAATCAGTATCAATGCATAGTCTTTGATAAATTCCTTCTCTCGTCTCATTCTGGAAAAGTAACGGTGGGCTCAACGGAAGTTACCTACACAGCCACCAAAAAGTAACAAACTCTGGAGAACCAATTATCAGCGGCTATCTTAAAACACTCATTTGCGGTAAAGCAGAATGGTACGTTACCTTGTACCGAGATCTAGCTCGACCCAATGGCAGTTACCGTCTCTTCCCGTGTGGGGTCCCATATTACAAGTCGATCCCAATAAGCACACAACCCTACAGCTTGAAATCGCCTGCACTGGTCCTATGTCAGCAAAACTAAATACCTGAAGGGAGTGGAATGCCTTGTTGTTGGTAAACTTCATTCAAATAGTTGACTACCTCAACATGGCCTTTCTCTGCCGCATTTCGAATCGCCTCGTTGCCCTCGGCTCTAATATCCGCGCCTACTTCTACTAGATACTTGACCACTTCAACATGACCTTTTTCTGCCGCCTTTCGCAGTGGCCAGTTGTCTTCGTACTTAAAATCAACGCCGTTTTCTTTTAAGTAAATGACCATCTCAAGGCGGCCCAGCTCCGCCGCATGTAGAACACTAGAGCCGTCAACAGCTTCTCCAAGTTTCGCGCCTTTATCTACTAGATATTTAACAACATCAAGGTGACCATTTTGTACTGCTAATATAACAGGACCGATGGAACTTCGATTGTAGGTGCCAGTTTCTAATAGATATTTGACAACATCAAGATGCCCATAGGCTGCGGCCACTTGTAGCGCCTTGTTTCCTGGGTTTCTAAAGTCTGCGCCTTCTTTCACTAAATGTTTGATCACCTCAAGGTGACCATATTCCGCCGCAAATACAATTATGTCGAAACCTTCGTCCTTAACTTTCGCACCTTTGACTATTAAATCCTTTACTACCTCAAGGTGACCATATTTGACGGCAACCTTCAAAAGGTTACTCAGAGTTATACGATCTGGAGAGCTATTTTTATCAATAATTTTATCAACGAGATCTTTTAAGAAATCATTAGGACTTTCGTTTCTAAAGGAGACCATATCAATGACCTTTTCAAGCAAATTAAAATCTTGGTCAGTGACCTTTAACGCGAGTGCCTTAAGACGAAATTGAGCTGAAGGCATTTTCTGAACTGCATACAAAAAATCCAAAAATGCTAAATTGGTAGCCCGGATGGACTGAGCAAAACTGTCATTTGCGTTTAGAATAGTCGCAGAGCGCATTAGACCTTTTGCCAGAAGTACCTGAGTGTATTGAGGGTCCCGTTTATAGGAAATAAGTTGATTGACAGTGAGAATTCTGGCGACGACCTCGCTATGCACGTTCGCAGTTATAGTCCACCTTAACCGGATATTCGACGCAAAGTCGATCGTTAGTGTGGAATTTTCAAAGTCATTAATGTTACCAAAATCTTGCTGATAGAGTGATTCTAAAAGAGGCTTGGCGTGGAGATTATTTTCTTGTAGCAACTCGGTAATATGGCTTCCACCCGTCAAAAGACCATCTAGTACGATCGCTAAGGTCAGTGGCGTCGGATTGAGTTCAAAGTCCCTCTGAGCGAGATCTTGCGAGGACTTTCTGAGGAAGAAATTATATTGAGGAAATATTTTCTGATACTGATTACCAACCTCCATCATAAGTGTCGCCCAGGCGCTACGGGCCTCGCCATCTGGTGCCTTAGCATAGGTTTCTAAATAACTCTTTAGTCGAGGGTCCATAAGAGGAAATTGACTGGTATCATATTTTTTATCCTTCCATAGGCTATGAAGAACTAAGTTGCGCAGTGAAGTTTCCGCACAGTCAGGAAATCGATAGACCTTTTGTTTTACTTTGATAACTGCCTGGGAATAAGAAATCACGGGAGGATATTTATTATCTTCAAAAGTTTGTAAAAAAATCTCGGGTGACATGCTCTCAAATTGATCAATATTGGTTGCCCCTTCTTTAATCTTCGGTGAAGTGCGCCAACGCCATTGCTCGGCCTCATGTTTGTCTAAGAGCGCTTTATCAAGAAGTAGACCTTCCTGGCTAAGTCCGACCAGATAGCGTTCTATGTCATGACGACCTTTTGCATACAAACTGAAATAGGCTAGCACCACATCGGCGGGAGGCATCAAGATGCTCGCTAGAAGCTCTGGAGGCGGGGAAAGTAGAGTTTCTAGATGGTTAAAAAATGCTTTGTAGTTTTTGCCCGTACGTTTCTTAAAATCGACCTCCAATTGAACTAGTCGCTGCCTCTGGCGATCGAGGTTATTCATGCGTAATATCGCCACCAAACGCCCGATTTCTTCTGGGCTTAGATGGTTGCCTATTTTTTCGGCAGCCCCCGTCACGGCTAGATTAACCGCATCAGTGGACTGCAAAAGCGCATCTAAGACATGATCATAGGCCGTACGAGCTTTGGGATCGGGAAGACTAAAAAGTAGGTTATGTAATGTATTTGCCCGGGTAAGCACCACTCCCATGGCAGGGCTATAGAGCTTTTGCTCTTCGATATCCTTAAAAAACACATCGGTTTCTGCTACCTTCATTTGACTAAGCCCACGCGAACCATTAAGCAAAAGATCGGTGTGAAGTGCGACGAGTCGGCCTTTATTGGAGCGTGCTTTGCCAGTGACTATCGACTGCACACGATACATCGTTCCATCTAAATTTTTGTCATCTAGAATAAGTTCTTCCTTTACCGCAAGGGGCGATTCTTTGCTGGCAATGCCAAAAAGAACGGGATGACTACTCGCTATAGCCCATTCGATTTGGCTGCTTTCGCTCTTGACCTGATAGAATGCGAGAAAGCCAGCTTCATCATAGGGCCTGCGCTCCTGTGCTAGCGTAAAAGAGAAGATATGAAAGGCGGTTTGATCTTTTGCAGAGATCCCTGACGTCAGCGGAGCTGACAAGAAAGTGGTTTGGACCTTGCGGCCCTGGATGATCTCCCGGGCACTTTTAGGCTTTTCGCCTTTCGAAGGCTCGAAGGCCGCATTTTCAGGCGCAAATATAAAATTGTGCGGGCCCAAAAGTAGCGCCAAGCGCTGCTCAATGGGATCTTCTATTTGTGCCAAAGCAGCCACATGATCTTCTAGCGTGGCTTGTGGTAGCCCAAGTTGTCCTGCAATGTCATTCCAGAGTTTAAGCCCCCCGAAAAAGTTTGGTGACTTAGCCTTAGAGCTAGCCAGCAGGAAGAAACCTTCTTCTTTAATATGGGAGAGCAAGGAAACGTCGAGCGTAGGATCAGTCTTGAGGCGACTTAAAAGTTCGTCCTTGGTGTTCTCGTCCTCAATGTGAAGGTAAAGTGGCTTTTGCCCAGCCTTTACCTCGCTCACAAGTTCATCTAACTTGAGAGGCTGATGGACATCTAGGCCAATCAGCTGATCGCCCTTTTGTAAAAATTTAATGAACTCTCCCTGCTTTAGTTGAGAACCGTCGCCAAGATTTGTGCTTTTGGTGAATGATGGCAACACCGGTTCATAGGCAAGGATTTTCAGTAGGCCTAGTGCGTCATGGGTGTCAGGCCTGATCTGAGAGTTGTCTTTGTGGCTTAAATAATCAGTCCTTCCCGAAGGAGGTCGATTCAAAAATTCGTAGACCCTTTGGCGGGCATTTTGATACTGACCTATTTTTACGGTATTTTTTGTGGAATATTGCCCTAGTCCCCAAGACACCTTGCCTTCACCAAACTCCAGTAACGTCGCATGGGTCGCATAAGGAGTATCTTGAAGCTCATCCGCAGTTAATAAGCGTTCGACATCATGGGCTACTGATCTTGATGAAGGATGCGGTGCGCGCTGATTGATGCTTTCATTTCTCATGGATTTGCAACTTAGCAGCAAAAAAAGCGCATAAGTTATCAAATGTATTGAATTTTTCATAAAATCCCATAATTTTTTATGCACTTATACCGACAATAAATCTATCGGCATTTTCGCCACGAAGCTGAGAAAAGTTATGGGGGGGACAACTGACTGTGTATTTTGCTGAAGACATCGCGGAGGGCCATAATGCTAGCGGAGTTTGAAAACGAATCAACATGACTGCTAATGAACTTCAGCCTAATGGCCCAAAGTTGACGCCGAACTAAGAATTCAGCCAAGGATCAACC
The DNA here is from genome assembly GCA_964582405.1 of uncultured Oligoflexales bacterium. Lineage (GTDB taxonomy): Bacteria > Bdellovibrionota_B > Oligoflexia > Oligoflexales > Oligoflexaceae > CAZOSN01. Next base: position 10,532 of record CAZOSN010000133.1, read on the forward strand.
AATCCATAGATCCTATCCTTTTCCCGTATTTTTTCCAGTCATCTAGCAGAAGCGTCATTTGACTAGCGGCCAAATTTTTTCATCAAAGCCTCGCGCACCTTAGCCAAGCCAGTCGAAGCATCTTCGCTAAATACAATATAGCGGATACGAGGGTCGCTTACCGACTGGGCTTGTGGATCAACTAGGTAAATTGGACAAGTTCGCGCCACATAGTGGACCAGAGAAGCTGCCGGATAAATTGCATAGAAGTTCCGACTACTAAAAAAGCGTCTGCGCTATGGCAGCTAGCTATTGCTGTTTCCATATTAGGAACCATTTCCCCAAACCAAACTATATAGGGGCGAAGTTGGGAGCCTTTAGCACAAGTATCACCTACCAATATATCGCGACCATTCAGTTGGTAAACGAGGCAAGAGTCTACGGTACTCTGAGCTTTATCTAGTTCCCCATGCAAATGCAGGACACAGGATGAACCTGCTTTCTCGTGTAGATCATCCACATTTTGAGTGATCACGGTAACTTCAAAATCACTTTCAAGCTCAGCTAGAATCCTATGCCCTTTGTTAGGCTGAGCTTCTTTAGCTTGACGTCGTCGTTGATTGTAGAAGTCAAGCACCAGTTGGGGATTTTTCGCAAAGCCTTCGGGGGAGGCTACCTTGGTCACATCATGCCCCTCCCACAGGCCACCCAAATCCCGGAACGTTTTAATTCCACTTTCAGCGTAGGCACTCTTTCTGCATCTGTTGCGGACAAATCGGATCATAGGGCATTGTTCTCCGTATCTTAATCATGGAGGTCATATGAAAGTTCATCAAATCCGTCCCTCGGAAGCTATCCAAGACAAACTTATCAAATGCTTTGCCGAGTTTAATCAAGCTAGTAAGCCATCAAAGGGAAGGCGTTATCCCGATCATTTTAAAAAATTGGTTGCAGAAGCCATCACGCATGGAATTAGTCCGTCGACGGTGCGCCGGTTAACGGGAATGTCCGGTTCGGCTATAAGGAGGTGCCATGTTGATAAGATTAAACTAAAAGCACCTCGCCGTCTTGAGGTGGTAAAACACGGTTCATTCCAGAGAATTATCCGTCAAAAAAAAGCAGCCCCATGATCGTGCGGCTTCCCAATCGGGTTGCTATCGAATTTGATGACAGTACGATCTTGGGGAATCTTCTATTGACGTTAGCTTCGTTGGAGGTCAGTCATGCTACCTCCTGCTAAGCTGCGTTTTATTCATATCGCCATGCATCGCGTCGATTTTCGCAGATCCCATGACGGATTATTGGCGGAATGCTACCAGATGGGGCTTGATCCCTTCCAGGGGGACGTTGTGCTTTTCATTGGACGCTGTAGGCAGCGCATGAAATTACTTTTTGCCGATGAAACCGGCCTATGGTTGGCATTTAAGCGCTTCAATAAAGAGACTATGCGGACCAAATTTCGCTTTATCAGGGACCCGCTCGTCAATCAGATCTCGATGGCGGAACTTCAGATGTTCTTTGAAGGCAAATCCTACATGATTAATCCACCTCCAAAAATTTAGGTGACAAAAGGTTCGTTTTCCATCACAACCGTGCACAATAACAAGTTGATGCTCATGCTGTACTGTTGCCGGTTGTTGTGGATGCTGCTGTTAAAAATTTGAATGCCAAAGAGGCCACTCTTTGTGAAGCCGTTGCTTGGGTCGAGGCCAATAAACTGGCAATTCCAGATTGCGTCTATCAAGCTATCGGCGTTCTAATTGCGCTCAGACTTGAACTCGAACAGACTAAACAACGAACCTCAAAGCTACTGACATCCTTTCGCACCCTTCTTGGTGTAATTCCCAAGGCTGAGCGTATGCCGGTCACGAAGCCTAATTCTGATACTAAACAGCCTAAAACTGATGAAGAAAAATTGGCGGCTTTAAAGGCTCGGAGGGCAAAGCTTTTAGCAGAAATCCGTCGCTATGAAGATCGCCTTGGCAAGGGACGACGAAAAGGGCAAAAGACTTCCAAACGAAAGTCCGAAAGCCCCCCTCAACCGACGGCCGAACCGATTTTTCAGAGGGCTGCTGAAACCGTATTTTCAGGGAATTGGGCACTGCCAGAGACGGAGACCAATAAATTGGCAATCAATAAACCAGAAAATTTTGAAAATCCACGTGGCCTTCATTCTGTCAGTGATAAGCGTAAACGCTATGAATATGGGGTAACGACTAAAAAGTCCGTAGGTATTTCAAGGCTCGTTTGATTTTGGCTAGTCCGTAGGTATTTCAAGGCTCGTTTGATTTTGGCTATTAGTATTAGTTGGTTCTA
>CAZOSN010000134.1:0-1984 GCA_964582405.1 uncultured Oligoflexales bacterium
AGACATCCCGCCGAGCGTGGCTGTCGCGACACTGCTAAGGATCGTTGTTGAATGCGCCCATCGAGCCTGCGCGTCTGAGACCAAAATGGAAAGCTGCGCTAGAGAAGCGTGCCTTTCAGTAGGATGCTTGCGACGGTAAAGTAGATGATGAGACCAGACACGTCTACCATTGTTGCAACAAAAGGAGCTGAGGCCGTAGCGGGATCAAGGCGGGCTTTTTTCAAAAGCAAAGGGAACATGGATCCCATAAGGCTCCCCCAAAGCACGATCCCAACCAGACTTAGGGCTACGGTCGCGCCGATCAGCATGTAATGTTCTCCGTAAAGCGACATTCTAGTTGGCCAAAGAAAAATGCGGCAAAAGCCGATCAGACCCAAAATGCCGCCCAAGATGCTACCAACCAAAAGTTCGCGGATAAAAATGCGCCACCAGTCTCGCAGCCTTGTCTCGTTGAGAGCAATGGCGCGAACCACGAGAGTCGATGCCTGCGACCCAGCGTTACCGCCACTGCTTATGATCAGGGGAATAAATAGCGCAAGGACGATGGCGCGCTCAATTTCATGCTCAAAGTATCCCATGGCGGTCGCTGTCAGCATCTCGCCTAAAAATAAGATAACCAACCATCCCGCGCGCTTTTTGATCATCACCCTGACGCTGGCGTTGAGATAGTGCTCGTCTAATGCCTTTGAACCACCCAACATATGAATGTCTTTAGTCGCTTCTTCCTCGACGACCTCGACGATGTCATCGACTGTTACCACCCCTTTCATCCGGCCCGCTTCATCGACGATCGGTAATGCATCGAGAGCCGACTTGGTGAGTAGATTCTTGATTTCTTCCTGCGACATGGTCTCTGCAGCGGTGATGACGTTTGTGCGCATGATGTCTTTGACAATGCTTGTGCTTTGGCTCACAAACAAATGGCGCAGCGATACGACGCCGAGCAGGACCTGATGGGCGTCCAGCACGTAGATGTAACGGAGGGTTTCGACCTTAGGTGCCTGACGCCGCAGGTATTCGAGTGCTTCGCCGACGCGCATGTCCGGCCTGACACGTGAAAAGCGCGGATTCATCAATCCACCGGCATCGTCCTCGTCATAGGCGAGCAGCGCGGTAACCTCTTTACGTGTGGCGATATCCAGATTTTCGAGCAGGGCATCGCGATTTTCCGGGTCGAGCACCTGGATGACGTCTGCTAGGTCATCCGGGGCCAAAAGATGGAGCCAAAATCTCCGGCCTCGTGGTGGCATAGCCATGATCAATTCGGCCTGATCCTGGGCATCGAGGCTGAGAAAAAAATCGTCACATTCGGGTTGAGGCAGGTTGGCAAATTCAGCCGAACGCTGATCAAGCGGAAGCGACGACCAAGAATCACGCAGCGTGAATAGATCGTGCTGTGTCGGGCTAGATTGTTCGGCTTTTTTATCCATGGACGCCCCCTTCCAACACCCCAGAACCTTTTTTGGGGGCAGGGGCTATGGCGTGGCGCGATCGGCGCGGGCGCTTAAGTCCTTACACCGAAAAAGGTGTATGACGACGAAGTTTTTCTACTGTCGCTGTCCATTACGGACGAACTCCTTCATTGATTTGATACGACCCTCGATCCAATAGAGGAATAATGAATACTTGTCAAGAAACCGCTGATTTAAAGGTCTCACAGTTGCGGTTGTGGTGCAAGACCTGGGTATGGTCAAGTTTTGCCGCTGTCTATGCTGGCCAAGGGACCAAATATAACCTTGGTCCTAGCAGGCTCAAAAATGCCAAGGAAACTCTGAAAAATCTTTTTCCCGTTTCGTCAAGAAAGCGTCGCGTCCCTCGGCCGCTTCGGGCGTGCCGTAGGCGAGTCGGGTCGCCTCGCCTGCAAAAATCTGCTGACCAACGAGGCCATCATCGATGAGATTGAAGCCGAATTTTAACATTCGGATCGCGGTCGGACTCTTGCTGTTGATGATTTTTCCAAACCTCATTGCCTCGCGTTCGAGCT
>CAZOSN010000134.1:1994-6267 GCA_964582405.1 uncultured Oligoflexales bacterium
GCCACAACGCGGTTGACCATGCCCATGGCGAAGGCTTCATCAGCCGAGTAGTTTTCTCCCAAGAAGAAGATCTCACGCGCTCGTTTTTGCCCAATCTGCCGCGCAAGGTATGCCGACCCGTATCCGGAATCGAAGCTTGCCACGTCAGGATCGGTTTGTTTGAAAATCGCATGCTCACGGCTTGCGATAGTAAGGTCGCAGACCACATGAAGGCTGTGTCCACCTCCGACCGCCCAACCATTGACCACGGCTATCACAACCTTTGGCATGAAACGAATGAGTCTTTGAACCTCAAGGATATGCAAGCGACCTAAGCGTGCCCTAGCGGCCTTGGTGTCACCAGATGCTGCGTCTTTGTCATCGGAATACTGATACCCGTCGGCACCACGAATTCTTTGATCGCCACCGGCGCAAAATGCCCAACCGCCATCTTTGGGCGAAGGACCGTTGCCGGTGAGAATCACACAACCGACATCCGGGCTCTGCCGGGCATGATCTAGTGCCAGGTACAGCTCATCGACCGTTTGCGGCCTAAACGCATTGCGCACTTCGGGCCTATGGATCGCTATGCGCACAAGCCCCTGATCCTTGGCCCGGTGGTAGGTGATGTCGGTGAATTCAAAGCCTGGGACAGCAAGCCAGACGGTCGGGTCGAAGAGTTGAGAAATGGTCATAGGGGGTTTTCCATGGCATGATTGACAAAGGCCTAAAAGTGTTACGTTAATAGCATCAGCAGGTTAGCCCAGCAACCCTGGTTTTTTTTCTCTCCCCCCTTTACATTTGGCAGGAAGTGATTAGATTGTCTTCGAATCGCAGGTTATACCCTGAATTTGTTACTCAAAAAGCGACAGAGAGGTTTGCGCACATGACCAAAGAGATTAAAGGTTTTGAAGCCGAGGTCAAAGAAGTTCTGGATCTAATGATCCACTCCCTTTATTCCCATCGGGAAATTTTTCTGCGCGAATTGATTTCCAATGCCTCAGATGCCCTGGATCGCGCTCGTTTTATCGAAGCCAAAAATCCCGAACTGATCACGAGCACGGCGGAGCGGCATATCCGATTGGCCACAGACGAGAAATCTCGCACGCTCAAAATCATCGATAACGGCGATGGTATGAGTTACGATGAGGTCGTCAAAAATCTGGGCACGATCGCCCACTCTGGCACCAAGGAATTTTTGGCCAAGATGAAGGAAGCCAAAGACAAGCCGGACCTGATTGGTCAGTTTGGGGTTGGGTTTTATTCGAGCTTCATGGTCGCCGATGAGGTCGAAGTCTTAACACAAAAAGTTGGTAGCGATACGGGCGTCCTTTGGCAGTCGAGTGGTGATGGTAAGTATTCGATCGAACCGGCCACGCGACCCGAAGGCAATGGCACGACCATTACCTTGAAGCTCAAAGATTTATCGCAAGACGAAGAACCGCAGGATTTTACCAAGGAATATACCTTGCGTAGCATCGTCCGCAAGTATTCAGACTTTATCGAATGGCCAATTAAAATGGCGGTTTCTCGCGAAGAACCCGAACTCGATAAGGATGGCAAAGAGGTCGAAGGCAAAACGACAACCCAAATTGTCGATGAAGAGCTAAACTCACGTAAGGCCCTCTGGCTTAAGGCCCCATCCGATATCAGTGAAGACGATTACAACGAGTTCTACCGGCATCTCACTCATGATTGGAATTCACCCCTTGAAACCATTCACTACAAGGCCGAGGGTACACAAGAGTTTTCGTCGCTGATGTATATTCCATCCCAGCTGCCCTTTGACTACAACCAACGCGGCACAAAGTACGGTCTAAGCCTCTATGTAAAACGCGTTTTTATCATGAGTGACTGCGAGGACCTGGCACCGGCCTGGTTGCGTTTTATGAAGGGCGTTGTAGATTCCAATGACCTTCCGCTCAACGTGTCCCGTGAATTGCTGCAGAAAGATCGGCAAATTGTCAGCATCCGTAAAGCTTTGATCGGCCGGCTGCTCAAGCAGTTCAAAACCATGCTGACCAAGGAACGCGAAAAGTATGAAAAATTCTGGGGCCTGTTTGGTGCTACTCTCAAGGAAGGCTTTACTGATTACGACTACAAAGACAAGCTTACCGAGATAGCGCTGTTTCGTTCCTCTCATGGCGAGGGATACACCACGCTTAAGGAATACAAGGAGCGCATGAATACCAAACAAAAGGACATCTATTATATCACTGGCGAGAGTATCGCGACTCTCGTGGGCAGCCCTCACCTTGAGAAGGTCAAAAAGAAAGGTTATGAGGTTCTCTATTTGACCGATCCAGTTGATGAGTGGGTCATGCAGTATGTCAACAAATACGAGGACCATGCGATCCTCTCCGTCGCCAAAGACGGCGTTGATATCGACACTGAGGATGAGAAGAAAGAAAAAGAAGCCTTCCTCAAAGATAAGCAAGAAGAATTTGCGTCTCTAACCGACACGATGAAAGAGTTTCTCGGCGACCATATCAAAGAAGTTAAGGTTTCGGACCGTTTGGTTGACTCTCCTTGTTGCCTTGTCTCGGGCGCCTATGATCCAACTGCGCGTATGGAGCGGATCATGAGATCGATGGGTCAGGAAATGCCGGTGACCAAGCGGATCATGGAAATCAACCCTGAGCATCCAGTTATCTTGAAGCTCAAGGCAATCCCTAAGGAAGCCCAGAAAGACTGGACCGAAATTCTCTACAACCAGGCTTTGCTCAACGAAGGCTCGCCTATCCAAGATCCCAAACGGTTCAGCATGCAGATCACTAAGCTGATGAACGAAGTGAATCTTTAGCAAGCATAGTGTATCAAATCAGCTTTGCGAAAAAATTGCTCCGTTGTGTAAGATTCTGCGTTTCCGTCCTTCCGCTCTTTCGTGGTAAAAATATGCATCACAGCACCACGGAAGCGCGGAAGGACGCAAACGCGGCACGAAAATTTTTCGCAAACCTGTTTGGCTTAATTTGTCAAATACATACCCACCACACGGAGCCCCGCTTCGTCGGTTTCAAATGTGACGCGAGACCCGCGAGGGAACATGGCGTGAAAGGGCTCATATTCCGCCTCTTCTGCTAGAGTTCCTTGGATCATATGTCCCTTGGGATTGATTCTAATCTCGCCCTCGAGGCGAAGCGATTTGCCCGAGGAAAGGGTGACAGAAAAAGGCAAAACCCCTGTTATATTAATAACTTCTAAAGTATCCCAGTCGGTTTCCGACTCGTACTGTGGCACAAAATAGTCGCCATCCTTAGCCTCGAAGGTTTGTTCCACACCCGGCGCAGATATCGTGACGCTAAAGGCACAGGGTGTCTGAAGATCGAATCCTGATTGGTTGCCTCTTACATTAGCAGTGCAGCTCGCCCCTTTGATTAAAACATCCGTTAGGAGTGCCTGCTGACGACCTAACCGATCCCTTAGGTGGCTCCCTCGGCCCAAAAACAACTGACCTAATTGAGGTGAGCCCTCCTTTGGTGTCGTCCAAACTAAAGTGCCCGGGAGGACTTTAATCTGGTTGGTCAGGAAGTCAAATTCGATGGGATCGAGAAGAAACCCCACATGAGCCCTATTTTCACCCACTGGCCAACTCTGCTGAACCGAGGCGATGGTATACACCTCACCTGAAATATTGACTTCCACCGGATCAAAGCCTGGCGGCATGCTTAACCTTTGGTTGTCATCGACCCCGCTCGAGGGAAGCACCCAGGCTTCTTCAGAAATCTTGACTCCGATGGGAGCACAGTAGGCTCCGACCAAAGATTTCTGCAGACGAATACCAGTCTGGTAGCTTTCTTGAGTTTTAGCAAAAGTTTCGCGCAGCTCGGCGTCCAAGCAAATTCCACCACCCGCCTCAGCACATTCCTTCAACCGAAGCCGACTCGACAGCACCTGAAATGCCTGCGGCGAAAAAGTCTGAGTTGCGAAACAGGCCTCGCGCATCATGGCGCTTCCGAGTATTTCACGAAAACCCTCGCGAAATCTCATCACGTTGGGCGACGCGCCCACGAGATCGCGGTACCAGTTTTTACGACTTTCAAAATCACCTGACACAACCTGAAACGAATCCTGATTGCCCGCATTGCTCAAGACTCCTTGCCAAATCACAGACATCGCGACCTGATTCACAGATGCTTCGTTAGAATTAGCTTTTGCCAACTTGGCAAGATCCTGGGGGATCAAGTCTTTGACACCGGCCTCAAATTCCGGAACCCGGCTAAACCCGCTAGGCACTCCCACAATGGCCACGATTTCCTCGGGAAAAATCACAAACGGCAGAAGTACCTCGAGT
>CAZOSN010000134.1:6277-12756 GCA_964582405.1 uncultured Oligoflexales bacterium
TCCGCCGATCCACCGAATATGGCGCGTTCGGGGCAAACGTCTAGAATAAGATAGGGTGGACCATAACTTGAAGCAACGCTTGCTATCAACGAAGTCGAAATAAAAGGTGAGGATGAGGAATCGACCGCATGATCGATCGTTAATCTACTAAAGCGCCCCTCAATAAAAGGAGATGGCTTCGCCGCCTCGTCGTCCTTGTTCTTGTCTTTTTCTAGAAGGTTGACCGAAACGCGCCTTCCTATTCCCAATAGAGCCGGCCAATCAAAATCGCGATCTAAGGAAATATCAAAGCTAGCAAGGCCGTCTGTTGGTGCAGGGCTAGGGAGTTTTCCGGTCGATCGTTGGTAATTTTCAACAAGTTTCCCGCTTATCCAGGTGAAAAACTCCGCAGCCGTATTGGTTCCTTGATGGCGCAACGTTGCATCTCCCATCGCGCCACGGTACAGGCGAATTTTCTCCTGAGGACTGCACTGAGGGGAACGCCCCTTCATGTACTCTATGGTATAGCCAAACGCCCGTTGCGCGACCATCCGATCATACCGCGCCTCGGCAGACTGATCTTCCAGCCGGGGATAGTCGCGGTTATAGACCTCTACCAAGAGGCGATCGAGAATTTCGCCAGCCCGAGCACGGCCGGCGCTACCATAGTCATCGAGAACACCAAAGAGAAAGTCCCGCGTTTTTTGATCCATCGACGCGCCATGGGCTTGAGTCGCCAGCAGCGCTGCTCCAAGCAGAAGGGTCGCTAAGATGGGCATCTTGTGCGTCATAGGCTTTGTCCATTTCGATTTAAAACGAGTTTTGAGGGAGGCTTATTCGGTGTGGTGGAGGGAAGAAAGCGGAATATGTAATGTCATGAGAATATTGGGTATTTTTTAGGCGTCGGTTGCGGAATGCTAGCCAAAGACTCACCACTTCCGTGAGTTCTGCTCCCCGAATGCCGGGTCGGTTTTGTACGTGTCGTCCCACAGTTTTGCGATGGTAAACTCGATTCCCTTCGGAACCGAGGATGAACCTGAAAACCCACCGGTTAAGTACAGATCTTTCAGATCGGTGGTTCCAGCGGGAAATGGATTCATGGGCCACAGCTTGCGAAAATAGAACAATAAAATCAACAATATTTTTCGCAAACCTGATCTATTTGACGACACAATAGGTTGAGCTTGCATTCAGCGCTTGACCATAAGGCGCCAGAGAAATTTGAGTTGCTATGGGCTGTCTGAGCTCATAATCGATGCAACCCTAGTTATCGTCAGATTTTTTTCATATATGACTGACTGAGTACGTCTCATATTGCGGGTGTTCCATAGTACTTGCGAACCATATTGAAGACTTTTTGCTTCCCATCTACTCCTGAGCAAAGTGTTGGACATATAACCAATAAACCTATTTTTTCCGGAATCATTGTTAAGCCTGGACCATACTCCTGGGGAACTTTCCCCTAGGTTCGTGTAGACGTCAACACTCGCACCATTAGTCCCCTCCAAAGAGGCACAACTGGTAACTGTAATAGTATCTACAAGACCTTTAAGGGCCGCTAACGACGTCACGGTCAGGCGGAAGCCGCTCGTCGAAGAACCAAGCTCGTCTTGAGTGCATGGTCGCCCAGGTCCCGAACCGACCTTGTCGCCGTTTGAATCGAGAACAAAATTGCCATTTCCATCCTTTTTGTATTCATCGAAGCAGGTTACGATCCATTGGGTGTTTCGTTCTTGCTCGGAGGCACGCAGCCATAGTTGAAGTAACATTTCATCATAGAAGATTTCTTTCCTTTGATTTAGATTGTCATTCAAATTGCCCGCCGGAATGGTAAAAGTTCTCGCAAGTTTAACTCCATTTTGCCAGACATCGCCCGTGTGAATCTGCTCAGGCAGAGATCGGTTTAGACGGGTCATATAAGTGGCATAGGTGTCGTTGTCGGCAATATCGAGTTCGTCGATGCCATCATGTATGAAATCGCTGACGATTTCATTGAGATGACGGTGGATCAAATAATAGAACGTGGCCGTTGTTTGGTCTCGGTTAGCAAACATTCGCACCAACTCAGCTAAGAGATAGTTCTTATGGTAGAAGTGCGCGGCCGATTCGGTGCTGCGAACAAAACCAAGGCTTGTGATGCCATTGCGATTGTAGGTACCCTGGAAGCCAAGAATATTTCCAGAGAAAGATTGAATTTGTGAGGTAACTTTGTTTCCTATCGAAAGGGTCCGCGTGGTGCTAGATCGTCTTGTATTTGCCGGGTCGGTTTTGTACGTGTCGTCCCACAGTTTTGCGATGGTAAACTCGATTCCCTTCGGGACTGAGGATGAACCTGAAAAACCACCAGTTAAGTACAGATCAACTTTGGAAATCCATTCGTAAGTACCCAATGTCGTCTCGTTGCATTGCTCGGTACTAGAATTTGATCGGACGCCCGCGCTGTTGGTCGCATCGTTGTCAAAGCGAATTTGGACAAACGTTAGCTGATGGGTTGTCGATTGACCATAGGGCTCGAAGCAGGCTGTGATTTGCTTGGCAAGTCGCCCCTCAAGACTAGTTTCAACCGCAACGGATCCCCCGGCGAGCGACATTGCGTCCGGTACTGGGTGAGTAGAGCTGACTTTGCAGTCATCCTGCTGCGCAGTTCCGTTGATGGTACCTTTTTCCGGAAAATAAACAGATCCTCCGAGGCTAACGGTGAGTTCGTCCAAGACGTCGATATAGTTTACAGTCGCATTGATTGACGAGCATGATAAATCCTGGACCCGTCCCACCTGACTAGCGCCTCCTTGATTGCCGTTTGTCAAAGTGCGTGACTGGGTCTCCACTCCTTGTTCGCAACCGATCCATGTGCCGGCAAATAATCCGGTGAGCATCACTACGAAGGATTTCGTTAAATATTTCATAGGTTGTCTCCTTGATCTAAAAACTAAAATAAAATCTTTTCTAGCGGGTCAGTCGCTGCCTCAGCAGCAGCAGCGACCAGCTAAGGACCGCCTTTTGCCAAATTCAATACTACCCCCAAAACGACATGGGTATATTCCTCACCAGTGCTGGAAACGGGAAGATACTGTCGCCAGCTCAACGCTGGAAGGCCAGATTGAGTCAGATATAACTGCGGTATCGATGCCGATCCTTGCGCTCCAAAATTTGCTTGAGCTACTGGGTTGGCCTGCCCCCAAACACCCGTATTGGGATCAAATCGTGAGGATACGACTACAAAGGAAGACTGATCCTGATGAACATAGGCTACAAAAAATGAACCATCCATCGACCTGGCGACGGTGGGATACCAGTTCGAACCAGGGCCAATTCCACCAATTGACTGTTCATTGGAAAATTCCTGGCCGTTCAAAACGCTATAGGAGAGGTTATGACCCGCGTTTCTTTTTGATTCTCGCCAGATGACAACAGCCTGGTCACTGGAATTAAATCGGACCCTAGGATAAGAGGCCATGATCGTGCTATCGACATTGAGCTTTTTAGGCTCAGTAGATGAACCATCGCTGGCATAGACTCTAGCCCAAATGTCTTTGGGTATAACGGTAACATGGTTTTTTAACTCTTCCTCAGTAAACTTGCTAGGGTCGAAATCATCCAATCCCACGTTCCAGGCGACGAGGACTCTCCCCGTATCGCTTATATCAAGTCCGATATCGTAAGGCGCGAAGGAGGGGTCAGAGCCCTCCTGATTTTTGTCGTTGCTGGATCCGGCATGTGACACCTGGCTTGGCTGCGACCAACTGGAGTCGAAAATAGCAACCCAAGTGGAATACTTGGGAGAGGCTTCTTTATAAGTATGCCAAACGACAGCGCCGCGACCTGTGCGGTTGAATTTAATTTCGGGCGACAAATGCATCGCACCACTTCCATTGCCAAGAACGATGGGACTGCTGATACTCTGCTGCCCGATAGCGATTCCTGCGACTTTCAGGTTGACCCCACCACCAGACCGCTGGCTGTATGCCAAATGAAATTTCTTGGAACCATCATCAAAGGCTAACCTGAACGTATAAACATCATGAAGGTCAGATGGTTTTGGTCCCGACCATTTTCCGCTCTGAGCATCGAACGTAGCAAAATAAAGCGAACGCCGAGCCTGATCCAACTCAAGCCAAACTGCCAAAGCATTACCGACCTGATCAAGCTCTATCTCAAAATCAAGTATTTGACCATCTTCGCATCGATCAATGCGTGAAGATTGCCCCCAAGATCGGCCATCATTTGCGTACCGAACCATAAGCGAATTGTGAAAATCCGTTTTATTTCCCGATCCTAAATTTTCGGATTGCAGCCAGGCCGCAGCGCTTGCTCCGCCGTGGCTCGAGGCGATCTTGAAATCGCGCACATCAGCATTGATAACGTCCGTGGTTGAAAGTCTGTAATGGCTTCCCCAACTGTAGGTATCAGGAATGCCTTGACCGTTGATGGTCTCAGGCTCTGAATTTGTGGCCACGGGTGTTGAAGGGGTCTGGTTCAGATCGCCTGAGGCCAGTATCGACTCCGAAGTCGAGTTACCGATTTTTGCTTCCTTTCCGCTCTCCTTCGACGGAGCATCGCCGTTTTGCTGGGTACGAGGCCCCCGAGACGAACTGGTGTTGTCTGAGAGATTGCACGAAAATGATCCCATGATGCCCACGCAAAAAAGCCAGGTGCGTACGAAAATTAAATTCGCATATCGAGACTGAATTTTCTTATGGGCAACCTTCACATTTATCCTTTTACGAAACCAAATTTTGATCCGATTCATGGCGTTAGGCTCAGAATTCCTGGAACCAATGCCTCCTTTTTGATATTTTTCGATCTAGTGTCCAATAAAAAGCCTTCGTTGACGCTACCGCTTGCTGAATAGACATCGATCTCAATTGACGTAACAAGTCCCGAGTCGTCGTAGTAGAATTGGGCTACGAGATTTAATCCAGCATCATCGGGAGGATTTGTCAGGGTAACGGCAATGTATTTTACATTGTCAGTGTTGTCGCGCACGGCTTCCTCGGTCGGTGCTATCGTCAGACTTACGACAGAAGATGAAAATACAAAATTATTTTGGGGATCAAGTGCCACGCTCACGTTTTCGCTTGCGGGTGTAACGGAAAAGCTCCAATTTTCTTCATCAAAAATGCCCCGCTTAAAGACTAAACTATCACCAAAGAGTTTGAGTACCTGCCCAGTTTTTGAAAGCTCAGCTGCTGGCGTTCCAATGACCACCGCCGAGCATCCTCCACCGTTAGTGGATACCGGAATGCCCGGACAATTTGAAACACTGCCCTCCACCACAACTTTTTCAAGCGGGTCGCTCGAACCATTCTCGAACGCAAGCAACGCAATAGTTGCAGTTGCTTGAAACAGATTTCCGCTTGATCCAGACGCGGAATCCGACTGCTGGCCGGTAGGGGTCCATATTGTGATCATGCCAGAAATTAGGGACTTAGTAGTCCTGGCGGCCAAATAGCAAGTCGGCGTGGTCATTGTTAGCCAGGATTTTCGGATGGCCTCAATTTCGATTATGGTCGGTGCCGCACTCAGGGAAAGCTCTTTCGTATAGGAAAAGACCTCCTCTTGCTCATCGGTTCTGCAGACAAGGGCGACGTCGGTCACCGCCGTCGGTGCTTTTGCGTCAGGTATCGTAACATTCAACTTAAGTTTCGCTAGATCGGTGGTCTGGACGGTGGCTGGCTTGAACAGCAAACTAAACAATTTGTAGAATTTAAGCTGCAGGACGCCGCCTGTTATCTTGGCAAGATCAGACGAAAAAAGTATCAGCCTATCTTTTGTGAGCTGCTTCTGAAAGTAATACGAGGTTTTTAACGCCTCGAATGCCGCAGCCGTAGCAAACTCCGCGTAAATCATACAAAAGCAACTCGCAGCTCGATACTCAGACTTAGAGGCAAAACTCACCGAGACCTTTCCAGACGTGGAATCAAAATTAACGGCGCTGGGGTCTGATGGGGCCAGACCGTTGCACTGCAACACCGCCTTTACTCCGGAAGCTGCGGCAACAATTTTCTCGAAAGAGTCCTTTGACTCTTGATCTATCTGAAAAGATGTCGTCATAATCGAAGAACTTCCCAGGTCCGCGCCATTGCCACCGGGTTGCGACCTTGGCAAAGTGCGAGCCGTTTTGGATTCAGTGCAACCAAGGCAAAACCCCAAGGTTACGATCAGAAATATGAGATTCTTTTTGAGTTTCACCAGTTTTGGTCCTTGCTTGCGAAAGACTGATATCAAACCTATGCCTTGAAAAAGGCTCCATTTGGCTCAACCCGAGTCACGGATAGCTTATCGGTCGATCGGTAAAAAAAATTTAGGGAAATTTAAATATATTCGAAATTTACCAGGCAGTTCCTATAGGTTAGGAGTTAGAGTTAACGCCTCATTGTAGCCAGAGTCGGCTTGGATATTTTGATTCATACCCTGGTTCGAACGAAAATTTACAATTCAAGAAACTTTCACAAGAGGCGGCTGATCCCCGGTTTCACAAAAAAGTACAACGTTGATCG
>CAZOSN010000135.1:0-12751 GCA_964582405.1 uncultured Oligoflexales bacterium
TTGCTGCAAGCGAGGATAGACCACCATGCATCCCAAAGATTGAACTACCTGATCATAGCCGGCCTAACACTGCTTACTTCCACCTTGCTATCCTACTACCTCGCCCGAAAGCTCAGCAGCAAAATTGAGTCCGGAATTAATTCGCTGAGTCATGAGGCCGCTTCAGCTTTTGAATCGAGCAAAAAACTTACCTCAGCTACCAAGATCGTCTCAACTGCCGCCACCCAGCAGGCGGCAGCAATTCACGAAACCGTCTCGTCCATGGCTGAAATACGCAGCATGACCAAGCAAACCCTGGCCGAAACAGAAAGAGCCAATCAAACCGCATTATCAGTTTCACAGGAAACCGAACACGGTAGAAAAGTTATCGCTGATTTGGTCAGCACCATGAAGCAGTTAAACGAAGCCAACACCCAACTTCAGAATATCACAAGCATCATCAACGAAATCGATGGTAAGGCCAAGATTATCAATGAAATTGTCTTCAAGACCCAGCTTCTGTCATTCAACGCGTCGATTGAGTCAGCCCGTGCTGGTCAACATGGACGAGGGTTTGCGGTTGTCGCGGAAGAGGTCGGTCATCTCGCACAAAATAGCGGCATTGCCGCCAAGGAAATCGAGACCCTTCTTGCCGATAGCAAACAACGCGTCGATCGTATCGTTCAGATCACGCAAGGCCGCATCGATGAAGGCCAAGATGTCAGTGAAAAAACAGAGGCTATTTTCTCTAGTATCTCTCATCAGGTTGCTATAATTCTTGACCAGGTTCTCAAAGTTAACAACGCCAGCAAAGAGCAGCAACTAGGCATCGATCAAGTTAACCAGGCCATGATTCAGATGAGCGAAGCCAATCGAGACAATAATTCAGCAGCTGAGGAGACTGATGTTCTGGCTTCGTCGATGAGCGACCAGAGTGGAAAGCTTCAGGCTCTAAGCAAGCACTTCCGCGAGCTTATTCTAGGACAGGTCGAAAAAACTAGCCTGGAATCTGTTCATGAGTCCCAGCCCCCAAAAGAAGTTAAAAATCGCAAAACCTCCGTTGCACCGATTCTGGATCATGATCAGAATGCCGCCCAGCTATCACGCGAATCCATCGTGAGCGAGCTAGAGAAGAAAAGCAGGACGCAGGATCTCAATGCCGACGATGGTAGCTTTAACCGTTTTGTAAGCTAATGAAAGCGTCCATCAATAAAATCTTGACCACGCGGCTGTCGCCGGAAGACCGCAACTTCATCTTTGCCTTGGCACAGCGTTTGGTTGCGGCCCATCAGGATCACGGTCATACTCTTGATGTTTTGGCTGCGAATGTCGAGAAACGCATGCAAATACTAAAAGTGCAAAGCCTCGATCAATATCTGAGTTTTGCGCTCCGAGATAACCGAGAGTATGCTGAATTAATTTCCGCATTGACCATTCATCACACGATGTGGTTTCGGGAAATCCATCACTTTGAATTCATTGAACGAAAATTCGTGACAGACCCGTCAGATCGCAAACTGCGAGTTGCTTCGCTCGGCTGCTCGACAGGAGAAGAAGTCTATTCGCTCGCCATGGTACTGGAAAAAGGTCGGAGCCAGGGGCTGGAATATTCCATAGAAGGTTATGATATCGATCAAAAAAGTTTAGAATCCGCCCAGCGGGCGATTTACCCTATGGCTATGTGCAACGCCATCCCCAAAGAATATCATAGTTTTATGCGGCAAGGATCTGGCAAGTCTGAAGGATTCTTTACGGTGATCCCCGAAATTCGTTCGCGGGTATCATTTCGAAAATTTCATCTGGCAAACCAAGCTCTAAAAGCCCGGACCTATGATCTTATCCTATGTCGAAACGTTCTAATTTATTTCAGCGAAGCGCTCATCGACAAAATTATCGCCGGTTTTTGTGCAGCCTTGGTTGAGCAAGGATACTTAATTTTGGGACACAGCGAATCATTGCGGCACCCAATCTCGGAATTAGTTCCTCTCACCCATGCAACCTATCAATTCATGCCTAGCCCAGAATCAAAAACGCCTCAGGCTCCCCTGGTAAACAAGCCGACGCTCGCGCTCAACCCCAGGCCCAGTCAACCCCAAATCGATCAGAGCGCAACGCATATACTGGTAGTAGACGACGCGCCGCTCATCCGTCGGTGCCTAACCGATCTTTTCACAAAGGAAGGATTTCAAGTGACCACGGCGGAATCCGCCGCAGAGGCAACCCAGGCTATAACCAAGTCAAACTTTGATTTGGTTACGCTCGATGTCGAGATGCCCGGCGGCAACGGACCACCTTGGCTCAAGGAGCAACGCAAAAAAAACCTCAGGGTGCCTGTGGTTATGATCACTAGCCTAACCAGTGCCGAGGTCCCTGGGATACTAGGGGCTCTAGAGGATGGGGCCCAGGACTTTATCGAAAAAAAAACTCTGTCGGAAGCTCCGCAAGCTGCGGTCGAACGGATCAAGTCGCTACTCAAACCACGTCATCAGTCCGACGAATTGCCATCATGCCCGCGCCTTAGTCGAGTGGCAGGCGAGAGACCAGACCTTGTTCTAGTCGGAGCGAGCACAGGGGGACCTCAGGTACTGCATCACATTCTCGGACGAATGCCAAAGCCCTTTCCCCCTATCGTGGTGGTTCAGCATATCACCAAAGACTTCGCCGAACTATTCGCCGAGCGACTTGCGGAAAACTCAGGATTAACACTCAAGTTTGTCGATGGCCGTGACATACTGCGCGACAATTGTATCTATATGGGACGAGGTGATAGCCACATCGCATTAAGTGAGGCGAACGACGGAAACATCATCATCGATCGTCGCAATATTCTAGGTCCTGATGAGCTTCATGTGCCCAGCATCGATCAGATGTTTCGGTCGGCACAGCACGTGCGAAGGGCCAAGATTCTAGCGTTTTTGCTTACGGGGATGGGCAAGGATGGATCGGAAGCGCTGCGTCTACTGAAGAAGGCAGGCGTCACTACTGTAATCCAGGATGAACTATCGTCGGTGGTTTTTGGAATGCCGCGTGAGGCCTT
The DNA here is from genome assembly GCA_964582405.1 of uncultured Oligoflexales bacterium. GTDB lineage: Bacteria > Bdellovibrionota_B > Oligoflexia > Oligoflexales > Oligoflexaceae > CAZOSN01. The sequence continues at coordinate 3,017 of CAZOSN010000135.1, forward strand.
ACGGTTGGGTGGAGCATGCTTTCAGGCTAATCCCGATGAAATCCGCCGCTACCTGCAAAGCCTTCTCTTTGATCTAAAAAGAGCCTGAATGCCGCAGAATTGAATCAACCAGATCGGTTGAAGATACCGGTTTGAAGATAACATCAGCAAAGCCGATACTGCGGCAAATGGCCACATCATCCTTGCTTGCATGCGCGGTAATGGCAATAAATTTGGGTATCTTTCCCGCCTTTCCCGCAAGGATACTGCTAGTTTTTCTCACGACATCCATCCCTCCGAGCTCAGGCATCATTAGATCAAGCAAGACGATATCGTAAGTGTCTCGTAATATTTTTTCCAAAGCCTCCTGACCATCACTTGCGGTTTCAAGATTAGCTCCCGCGGCGATAATGTAAGATCGATACAACTCCCGCAAATCTTCAATATCTTCCGCAAGCAACACTCTCATGTTTTTGAGAGGTTTTTCTGAATCTGATCGCTGGGGTTTGCTGTTATTGTCCGCGTTAGTATTTTCTGAGGTTAAATCATCGGTCTCGATTGGCAAAGACAAACAAAATACGCAGCCTTTTCCCTCACCCGTGGCAGCAAGTTCAATTCTGTGCAAGTCCGATCCCAGGGCGATGCGGATTAGGTTTGCAAAATCCGCACAATCTTCCACAACCAGAATCTTTAACGGCTTCTGGCGAGACGATCCGCCATCGAGGATATTGAGGTTCTTGGTTTCCATGACTTCCCCTATCTCGGACAGCATGCCTGGCACGACGCGCGCTTCGAAATAGAGCCCGCAAAATGAAAAACTTCACACAGTTTTCATATGCAATGATTTCCCAATAATTTCAACATATTTTGTCATTCATTAGTCGCCAAATTTTGCTGAATAAAAACAACTGCCTATACAAATAAATACTGATGACTTCATGTCGGGGGATGAGATGGTTCAACCATCCGGGCTATAAACAAATTGGTCGCTGGCGCCTTAGCTCCAACGACCACAAGTGTCTTGCATCGGCCAAAAGGCCCACCTTTAGTAACCGGGAGGAAGAACAAATCCCTGCAACGCTGAATAGTAATCCCCTTCTCCATCGTCGCTGTTCTCAGGAACCCATTTGATCGGTTTTAGCAGATAGTCAGCAACAAAACTGGTGTAGCCATCTGACAATCCGCGGTCGGGCCTATCGGTACCCCAAGAGTTTTTCGCCTTAAGTGTAGCGAGCTTGCCACTGAGAGCCTTGGTTTTTAATTCGTCGGAGACCTCTCCTTCACCGATATGCCCCACGCCAGGAACATCATCGACTGTGTAGTCTTCCAGAACCAACATATGACCACCCTGGCGACCGGGTCCCTCAAATTTTGCCAGCTGGGTTAGCTTAAAGAAGCCGTCTTTGGGATCAAGGGCATTGAAATCAACCTTCACCGAAATGACCACGGGAGCATGATCGTTCAAAGCTTTTTCGACACGAGTAAAGATTTCTTTTCTGCGTTGTTCCGTGGATGCGCTTGGCTTGGCATTCTTACCCCACACAACGGGAAAGCTTATCGTATTCCAGCTGGCCAAAGCTTTTTTAAGAGTTATTTTTTTGCCATTACTTTCGGTACCAACAATCGTGCTCGACGCCTTCTGCGCCAACTGCTCCGCATCGGCCATATTCGAACCAAATGCCTCGTCAAGGATTGCTCGAACGTTTTCTGGGGTGCGATCAGACCGGCTAGCCAACCGGCCATCTTCCTTGAGTTCCGCGTTTAGCATATCGAGTGCCCTCTCTTGGGCATAGGACATCTGCTTGTTTTCTTCGTCAGACAAGAATTCGCCTTCCAATACAAAGCCATGATTCAGGATAATATCGGAAGCCGTATACCAATCGCCGCCAGTGCTGATCTCGTCAATATAGCCACGGTTGACGATCTGATCATACCAGTGCCACCAGGTCCAGTATGATTCCGAAGTGTTAAGCTCAACACCATTCTCGGTTTTATAAAGTGACTCGAGCCAAGAGGCTGTTGCGTATAACCAGCAGTTGCCGATAGACTGACGCTTTACCGCCGAGTGATTGACATCGCTGACTTTGATTGCAGAATCATTGCTAGAATGACACGCGACTAGCGAACTTAAAGCTACGGTTAATAGGCTGCTTTTCAGCCAAAATATGGGCCGGTACACATTATTCTCCTTCAATTTGCTGGATGAGCGACTTTGCGCTTGCTCATTGTGAGCTGCGTTTCTGTATAGATGTCCCAAGTTCATTCGTGAAATTATTTGATTCCATCGAAATTGATTAGCTTGACTTATTTTGCTCATGATCTGATGCCTTCCTGTTTTTTCCGACAATTCCCTTCGAACTCTGAGTGCCCAAGACATTTTCAATATCCGTGCCAACCCAAAAATTCGGGAAAAACCTCGTCTAAACCGAAAATTGCCTCAATGGATTGTGCGAAAAGGCACGGATTGCGGGAATAGTTGCGGCAACAGCGCTAACTCATAAAAGCATTGTTTAGATTGAGAGCTAGGCTACCCTAAGCGGAGCAGTGAATCAATTTGAGGATTGTGTTTCTATTTGTCGTCATCGATTTTGATCAGGAGACCTCAGCCCCCTCTGAAGTCTCGGAGTCTTCGGAGTGCCTCTTCGAAGGATTCATCGGTCACCGATAAAACAAAACGAACATAGCCGGGAACACCCGTCCAGGAATCGCCATTGACAAGCAAATCGGTTTTGTCGAAAAGTTTGCGCGCCAGCGCGTCGCCGCTAATTTTTTTCGATTTAGCCACCAAAAACAGACCTCCGTGGGGTGGCAGTACTTCAAATCCTACACCAGTCAGTCGCTCGCTTAGCCGCGCAGCCCGGTCGCGCAGAATTTGGTTCTGCCGCTCTAGGTACGAGGTGATCGCAGGGTCTGCGTTGAGCATCTTGTCGAAAAGAGCCTTGATCGCATACCGCACGGTTCGGTGGGGTCTATTTACCCCAGTCTGAAGCAATGCGAGGTTCAAATTGTGGTCAGGGCATGCTGCAAATCCATAGCGCAGCCCACCGGCAGCAAATAGTTTCGAAACCGTACCGAACAGAATCCAATCAGTCTTGTTTAACACCGCGCAGTCGACATATTCTTCCGAACCCGAATGCCCTAACCCTTGAAAAGTTGCATCGATCGCAATACCTGCCCCATGCTTTTCCGCGACGGTCGCCAATGCTGCCAGCTCAGATCGGCTGTAGCTTGCTGCGGTTGGATTCACAAACGGCGCGTTAATAAAAATCCACACTTTACTGAGGCTATGGCCAGCAAGAAACTGCTCAACCGCACCGGCTGTGAGCTTAAAGCTTTCGGCCTCGGATGTCGTGACGCGTTCTACCTTTGTCTCTAAAAGCGTTGCCGCAGTCAAAAACTCGCCATAGCAGCCTGTGGGAACGACAAGAGTTTCGCCGCGCGCTTTTACTCTGGTTAAGAATGCCGTAAACAATGGCGCCACGCCTAAGCCCTCGATCAAAGTATCAAGATTGGTGACATTACAAAATCGCTTCAGCCAAGCCAACACCGCAGCTTTTGAATCAAAGGAATCCCGCGCCATTTGTTTTATTAAAAAGCCTTCAAAAATTGCCTCAGTTAGTGCATGAGGCAGAGGAAGGCAGTTTTCACCATAATCGAGGCGAATGGTGCGCTCATTAATGGGGATCCCTGTATTGCCGATCGCTACCTGATTGAAGGCGGAAATAGCCTCGGGCCTTGGTTTTAGCGTGGGATCTGAAACAAGCGGTCCTGCCTCGGCTTCTATCCCACGCGCATCGGCAAGATGAAACTCCAAGAGATCCCCAATCAGCTTCTCGTAATAATGCTGATGCAACAGCGGCACGCGGCAAAAAGTAAACTCGGCGCAGCGCGTAGCAAGCTCAAGATAAGTTTGATTGTTGGTCAACAAAAAGCACAAATCTAAATCGGAATAGACTTTATTTTTGACAAGTTCAGCGGCATAGGCGACGTGCTTAGGCATCTTGGAATGACTAAGAAGCCCAAGAGCCGCGTTTTCACCCGGTTGACTAGAGAAATCTAGGTGATCAGAAATATCGACGATCAGCCGGCAATCGAATTTTTCTGTTTGAGCGATCAGCGCCTTGAGTTCGCTTTCGGATTGATTCTCAAACTCGGTCAATCCAGTCACGACTAGATCTGGTTTGAGCGCGTTGATAAACTCGAGCGTAATATGAGCCTTGCACGGCAATTCCAAAATCTCGGTACCAACGAATTCGGCTGAAGTTCGGATGACCCTTCCTGCCGAACTTAAAAGTAGCCTTCGGTCGATGAGAGCCAAACGTGGAGCAAACAGCAGTATATGATTGCCAATCAGGCTCTGCCTCGTAGGGGCAGCTAGAACATGGTTGGGGCCGACTTTTGCTCCGAAATAATAGCGGCAATATGCTGCAAACGCAGTTCGCAGGGACCAAAGACCTTCGCTTGGTCCGTATGGAATCCCCTGTGCGTCCTTGAGGATCGTGGTAAGAAAAGATAAGAATTTTACCCTCTCGCGAAAGACTTCGCCGTCGTCGGTAGAAAGATCCATCGATGCGTGCAGGTTTTTGAATGTCTCGCTTCCGACAAACTCTAGGATTTGAGCGGTTTCTTTTGGTGAAGGAAGCTTGGCTTCATAGACCGTCAGCTTATGCGAAATCCTCCCCCCAGTCTTGGCGAACGCGAAAGCAGCCGACGCTGAAATCGGAAGCTTGCGCTCACCGTTTAGATAAAACTCAAAGCGATGCGCGGAGATTTTTTCGATCTCAATCAATTTTTGGATCTCGGTATCCATGGCCTGCTCTACAAAAGTCGACCATACCTCGTTAAGCGTAAAACCGCGGCGGTAGAACATTTTCTCAAGCGTTGCCCTCCCCGGCCTTCCCCCAAGATTGAGAATCAATGACCCCCAAGGTTTTAAACAGACAATCGCCTGCTCTATAGCCTTGGCGATAAGACCCAGACCAAACCGATCCTCTAGGTAGCCCTGAGGTTCGCAATAATTGCTAAGGTCATAAAGCTGATCGTCTGTCAAGCTCGCAACTGGCCTTTGGTTTAGGGTGGTCGGATCGGGATTTAGCACCTGCGGTATACAGCCTATGATTTTGTGATAGGTACGATTCAAGTCCAGAGCTTGACTCAGCAAATCGCTCTCAAAAAAGGCAACCTTTGATAAAACGGGAACTCCCACGGGATCAAGAATCGGTTGTCCCGAAAGATCAAAACTATTGAGAATCAGATTTAGCGTGGCACACACCACGGCCTTAGGATTAAGGTCATACCCATGCATGCTACGCAAAGAATGCGAGGTCGCAAGTGCAATGGAAACCCAGCCATTGCCTGATCCCAATTCCGCACATGACTTTTCAAAAAAATCATCCGGCGGTATCCGCAGCAGGCCTTCATAAAAAGTGAACGACCAACTTTCGGGCGAAAAAATTGCAGGAAACTGCAGCAAGAGCAAAGGTCGCTCACCCGAGCTGAGGGGGAGCGTTTGGAATGCAAAATGGGGATGCCCCGACCTCGAATACTCCGCATACACTCCCCTAAGAAAGGTATGAAGCTCGGCTGGCTTATATTGGGAGAGCAGGTTTCTAAACGCTTCAAAGGTCTTGGTTGCGTCTGTTAGATGCTTATAAAACTCGAGAGGGTTACTGCCTGCAGGCTCGATCGGGCTAATTGCATACCTCCTTTTGAGGACCGATACTTTCGAGGATCACTCTGTTTCTACATTCACGGTTCGAGGCGAATCTATTATAACGTAAGGAAAATCACACCTTAAAACAAGGGTAATCTCCGAAAGGAATCCAAGCGAATTGGACCCCTCGTCACAAGCTAGGGATCTTTTCGGATCCCCCCTACCCTGGTGGCGTGATAATCGAAGGCATGGAATTTATGGGTAAAGCCGATTTTAGAAAATTTCGCCCATCTGGTTTATACTTTTCCGCTATTTCCGTATCTAATCTTTAGCCACAAACTATTTCTGCTCGGTCCTCTTCAGAACCATGAGTGATAACAGAGCTATGCACTCCGATAACCCGCTAGTTTTTGCGGAATACTATTTGCAACGGAAGGGACTGCCTTTATTGAAAGCCACTTGTGGAGCCATAGGCGAACGACACTCATGTCCAAAATTTCACAGCCCATTCTATCAAAATACAAAGCCAATCATAGTTGGAACGATAACGACAAAGATGATCGCACAGGACGCCCTTTCATTCATCGACGCTCCCCAGCGACACGAGCCACGGCGCCGTACCAATCGGAGCCAAATCTTGTAGTCTATGGCTGGCCCGCAGCGCAGCTCCCCAATCTCCATTCGGTCAATGATCTGCGAAACTCCAATAATTGCGCAACCTGCGCCGTCGCAGCCCTCCAAGGCCAGACAGTCACACAAATGTTGAACGCCGAGGAAACCATGCAACATGCCGAAGGAACTTCCTGGGCAGAAATCTGCGAGCTGTTAGAAACCCCCATCGAAAATCTAGCTTTTTTCGCGAGCATCCCCGAAGCCACACAATATCTGATTGACCACCTCAAACCCCTCACAGCGGTTCCGTTTGGAATCCACTCCCTAGTTGGCTCAGGCAAGCAATCAGGTCATATGTTGGTCGCCGTCAAAGATAAAAGCAACCTACTCTACTTGTTAGATTATCAAAGTGGTCAGATGTACTCCTGGTCGACCCTTTTACAAAATTATCCATTCAGCTGGACCGAAATTCTGATTAAACACGGCAAAAGATCCCAAATTACCGACTTCAACGCACAAACCTGGCCTTCTAAGGCCCGTGATACTAGCCAAGAACACGTTCCTATGGAAATGTAGATTATTTTTATGTAATAAAAATATCAAATTATTTTCGGTGTTTGGCCAATTTTCTAGACAAATCCGCAGTGCGGCTATCAATAAGCGACTTAATACTTAGCGCTACCAAAATCGGGGAAGCACAGGATCAACGCAGAGAAAATTTAATATGGGCTCGATCTCAGATTTGGTAGATTTGGTACAAGCTAAATTTACCAATGACTAGAACTATGATTAAATTGCTGGATCGGATTTTTTTTTGAACCTGCAGGAATTTCATGATGCGATACCGTCGCCTCGCGTGGATACTTGGCCCTTTATTGATTTCCTTTAGCTGCAAATCAATCCCTCCGGAATCACCAAAAGCGTTGCCAACAATTGACCAGTCAGCGACGCCCACAGAATACATGACCTTTATCTCTCTGGTCGTATCCGGTAGTCAGCTAAGGGATCCAACAATTATCTCTTTCATGGACGCTGTGGAAACTGCTGCGTTCGACAACCAAATGTCACTCAACACCCAGCTGAAACTTCAAGAAAATCGCGCATCAAACATCGATGAATTTTAATATCGATAGGAAATTCATGGGCAAAAACTTAGTATTCACCGCACTTTTTTTCTCGCTTGGTGCTTGCCTTTCCAAATCACGCCCTCGATCTATGGAAGATCCGTTGCAATCTGTTCATTTTTCTTGCCAATGGGAAGCTCAACCTTTGCAAAACATCGATTTACGCAACACCTCAGCGGAAAGTTACCTTAGCTCACAGATTGACGAGGTTGTCTCGCGTCTTCCGAATCGCCTTGGAGAGAAAATAAAGGACGAGCTAAGTTTTGAATTGGTCGATGATGCCGCTAGTGTTTGTGGGACCGATGCCAATTTGAATTCACTAGCTGGTTGTATTATTCCTTCCCCAGAGAGAATGCAGATTTTAGTCGATCGCGCTGTGATTTTGACAAATGCCGGCGAACGTAACTATAATCTTCTCGCCCTGATCGCAGCAGCCGTCTACCCTGGTTATAGCGACATTGTCTTGACACCGAATGGTATCGGCCACCGCCGTTCCCCCGAGGAAGTAGCCTTGCTCGACAGCTTTAGTCTAGTATCCCCGTCTGGGATCGAGAACCCCACGACGTTGACTATGTTTGTTAAGGCCTTTACGACATATTTCTGCCAGGACGATGTGCTGAGCAGATCGAAAAACGAACCCATCAAAACGTGGCTAGATTCGTTGGATAGCTTTGCCTTGAAACCGCGTCAGCGAGGGTCCACGCCCTCCAGCCCCAACGCAAACGCTCCTCAAATGGCTCAAGCTGAAAGTCATCCAACCGGCGATGCAAGCTCGAATGAAGCGCCCGCCACTCAAAACTTTCGCCAAATGATCAAAAACCTGTTGCCCTCGAATTGGCCTCAAGAGACTAAACAACACGTGGACACGGCTGCATCCTTTGAAGCCATGCTCAGCGCAATGAGCGAGGATCACAAGCTAAACAACGAAGAACAAGCCAAGTTAACCCAAACAATCAAAGCAAAGGTTCTGCAGACTCTTGAGCAGCGTTCGCTGCGAGGCGAAGCCACTGCACTAGAACGGGGGATTTTCATCGGGTACTTTAACGAACAATCCTGGCGTGTTTACGTTCGAAATCCCTATGATGAAGATTCTCGTCCGCCGCTTCAAAGACTACGTGATGATCTATTGCCTGAAATGGCTGTCCACCTATACCATCAAAGTATGGTACGCGAGTTGCATCAACTCAAGACGGGCGAAAATTTTTCAACAGTATCTTGGCCCTTTCATGGCCCGCCGGCATGGGCCGATCTAAAGGGACTCGTGCATCGCGATCGGGCCATCTCCTTGATAAACCAATATCGATCAGGATTGGTGCAGGAAAATTCCGAGACAGCAAAGTCCGAGATTTTAAAGCTCGCAGCACTTACCGAGGAGTCGTTTCTTCAACTGCTGCCACTAAATTTTGCTGAATTTAAGCAGATCTTGTTGGCAAAGGGCTTAGATCGATTGGCCGCGTTGATCCCCTTGGAATCAGGAATAGCTTTGTTTATCGGTGGCACTTTTGGTGCGGGAAAATCTAGTCTGCTTACCAAATATAATATTAACCCAGAGGATGCACTTGCCGCAGACCCTATCAAGATCACGCTGGCAACACTTGGTGCCGTCAAAGGTATCCGTCGAGCCTCGTCGAATAATGTCCACCATGTCAGTTCCGAGGCGGCGCAGCTGACCCAAATCGCGCTCAATCAAACGTTCGCGAAGAGTTACATTTATGATGGATCCTTGCGTGACATAGGGGGTATCGAACGTGCGCTTAAGAGCGGCAAACGGGTGGTGGTCAACTTTTTGCTCGTACCAATCGAAATAAGCCTGCTTCGGGTATTGTCGCGGCCGATCGGCGGCAAAGATTCTGTGATTGATTTCGGCGCTACGGTGGACGTGTACCGGGCGACGCTAAAGTCGCTTCAAGACCTTCGCGGACTATCAGTCAGCGATCAATTCCGCCAGCAATTTCGCCTTGTGATTTTTGACACTTTATCTCCAACTGTTGTGGAATTGTCCAATGAGTTAGCTGACCAACGACATGCTCTCTATCGTGAAGGTTTCCAAAACTTTCTGATCAAAAATTCCAAACCAACCGTAAGAGAGTTGCTGGCAAACCCCGTTATTCCACCAAGGGAACGCGAAGCACTCGCGAACAACGCAACGATTCAGGCCTACCTGGATATGACCATCGACCTTGCTATGAATGAACATGCTGCGAAATAATCTTCCACATGGTCAAACAAGGGATCATACCCCCACTGTCTTCAGGAAAAACTCAGGCAACTGATTCTTCCCCATCAATTGGCAGGGCACGAGTTCGCTACCTTAGAGTCTGTTCGGAGTTACTTCTAAAAACCTCGTGAAATACGCTATTTTTTCTG
>CAZOSN010000136.1:0-12566 GCA_964582405.1 uncultured Oligoflexales bacterium
GTGAATCAGTAATTTCCTACATAATTGAACTCCAGGTGATGGAGAAGATCAAGGCCTCCTTGTGTTGCGCTATAAAGCAGTCGCCCTTGCCGTCAAGTCGCGCCCACTCATCATCAGTCTCGCTCCGTTTAGACTGTCGGTTGGCACCACCATAACGGCAAGGCCCTGCTCATTGAAAAGCCCGCGGCTTAGGACCTGACCCTTGGCACCTTGAATCACAACCCGTGGCGCGCGCGCGGCGATCTCCGCGGCCTTGGCATCGTCGTCCATCGCGCAAGACGCGCAGCGTGGGTTAGAGAACACAAGCCCCACGTGAACCTCGGTCGTCGTCCCTAGGTTCACCTTGCGCACGGTTGGTTCGACCGCAAGAGATGGCATTGTATGAAGCTCGACCGAGGGATCGCCAAGCAGGTTGTAGATCAAGATCTGCTCCTTGAGCGCGCGATTTGAAGCTACGGAGGCAAGAAAAGCCTTGCCGGATCCTAGAATGTCTCCCAGACGGTAGCTTGCGTTGGGCTTGTCGGTATCGACCACAGCTTTCAAGAAACCCTCGCCGATCACGTCGTTAAAGACGGTTCGGCTCGAACGGGAAGCCCCTATAAAACCGATCGCCGAGCCCCGAATCATGGATTCTCCAAGTGTGGGTTCTCCCGCGCTCGGCAGATCAGACGCAAAACCAAACGGCCTGCCACCGGTCAGATTCTCCTGATTTAGCACCGTTTCGTTATCAAAAAGGCCCGAGAGGCAATTGACGCCAATCAGCAGGGGGAGCATCCCGTAATTTGAGGTCGTTCCCGAGACGATGCGCCAGTCGTCGGCTGTGAGGTCGGGTTCGCCCCAGCGGTCCCAAAGCGCATGCCCTCGGTGAAACCCTACAAAATAGCCGCTAAGAAGTTGCGTTGCGACGGTTGGACCAGAATTTTGCCAGATGCTCGTGACGCGGAGCCCAGGATCAAGCGGATTGCCATCGCTCCAGGTCGTGGGAAATGAGCCCAGGCTTGCGGCGTTGAGGCGATCAAAGCTTTTGCCCGCTCCCAGGATTGAGTCGGCATACTGGCGCTCAACCACCTCGGCGTAGACGCGGCTATCGGATTGGTTATCTGTATTCATGTCGAGAAAAGTCGAGGTTCCGAGAACCCGTTGAGTAAAACCTAGGTCAGCCGGAGGTCTGGTCTCGTAAGTTAAGATCTTGCTGACCGCAGCTTCGGCATCGGCCTCGTCGGCGATCGGAAGGCGGCCTACGGCCACGAGCGGAATTTCGTCTTCATTTTGTTTTGCAACCTGACCATACCAGGCATCGCCGGCATCGAGCACGCGGTCTTCGCTATTTTTTAGATTTGCCGCGTAGTGGGTTGGAATATCGGTCACATCGCCAAACAACAGGAGCCATTTGGGTTTGAGGGTGGCTGAAGCGTAGATATCGTCACAGTACCCTTTGATAGCAGCATCGCTGACGCTCCCCTTAGCCGCAGCGATTTCGCTTAGGGGGATAAGGCGCGTTGTAAGGCCAAGACTTTCTTTGTGCATCCTGAGGCGCATGACATGCGGCTCATAAAAATCCGGATAGATTACCAAAAGCCGAGGTTCAAGGTCATCAGGGGCGCCGTAGACCGGAGCCGACTGAGGTTTTTCGACGGTGGTTCGAAGGGTCGTTGAGGTGAGCGCCTCAAACCCCTGGGTATCAGCATTGGGGATTTCTGGCAGGACCGCACCCCGCCCCGGAATGAGCCTTGGCCCAACGATAACACCAGGGATCACCACGACTCTGCCTGGGTCGATTGGCGTGGGAGTTATGATCACGCGGCCTGGATCAATCGGGTTTGGTATAATCCGACCCGGACCCACCGGCACGGGATCTATGATCACGCCGGGGGTGTTTGGATTTGGGATCGGCTTTCCTTCGATACAGGCATAGTTCCGCAGTGCTTCGGCATTGATCAGCAGAGATTCGGTAGCACCTTTGCGACTGTCGAGTAAGGAGTCGAGCGAGTCACCACGTTTTTTGGGGCTGTCCTGATAGCAAGTGCTTTGGCGATCGAACGAAATTCTGGTTTCAATGTTGTCGTAGGTTGTGAGAGTTCCCGTCGTTGGGTCGTAATCAACCAAGGGGTAGGTGAGCCAGACTAGGTTGCGACCCTGGCTTCTTATCCTATCAGCTTCGTAGTCTTGGATGTGGCTGACTGCTTTCTTGTAGATCTTTTTGTCCATCTGAAAAGGCGAATCGGGATAGTCTTTTAAATCCCATCGATCGTTTTGCACGGGGTACAAGACTATGCCGCTCAGGGTATGTGGGCCGATGCCTACGATTTCAATATGCTCGATCTTGGCTCCCACGGGAATCGCGATCAAGCTGCGGGCCATCGGAATCTCCGGCTTGCCGACCTCGTTTGGTCCAATACGCATCACTAGTTTTTGAGCGGGGGCGGAAAGGCGGACCATGGGACCCAAGGGAGTCGAAACGGTTTTGCGTTCCAGAGCTGGCAATCGCACCTTGTAGCCAACCCCATCCGGGCGTGACTCAACCTCAGCCTCAAGCGGTTTTTCGGTTATTTTGATCGCGGTGACAAATCCCGCCATTTCTTGGCGAGAAAAAGGATTGGCGCGCTTGACCTTGATCGCATGATTTGGAAAGCCACTCGCCTGGCAGGTAACCAGGATTTCTTTGGCTGTAAAGGCGGCCTGAGTGAAGAGCGTGAAAAACCCCACATCACCTTTTGGACAGAGGCGGCTGCAGGATTGATCCCCGCGGCAGGATTCTTGGCAGCTCGTCAGTGCTCCGACGTTCGCATTGTTGAAACTTGCCTGGCACGAGGTGCGCTTGAGGTATTCAGCATCGGCTTCCATGACGAGTCCGATACCCGCAGTGGCTGCAGGCCAGTTTGCACCGATCGATGCTATCCTCTCGTTCATGTGATTGACCAGGTTTATACCCATGGAGCTTGCTCCAAAGGCGCTAGGTCCAAGGCAAAAAAATCCGATAAATCCGACAAATCCGATAGAAAGCCATCTTATCGTGGTTATCATAGCGGTACATCCCGTGAATCAGGCCAAAGTTCGCTAAGCCCCAAATCGGTAACAAGGTTTGTTGGCATATTCAACTCAGGGCTGTAAAATTCATCCTCAAGTATCCTGGAACCACCACCAACGCGCACAATAGGATCGGTTCCGCTGGGGCGGGCCTCACCGGAGGGCGTCAGCCAAAACGAGCATTCATAACTCCCGCTTAGGTTTTGGCAGCTGATTGAGTACCCGCGGCGCTCGACAATAGTCTTACCAGCATGATTGAGAGTATCCTCATAATCTTCCGAAATCGCATGAAAGAGCTGCATGGCCCCGCTCCCCGAGACATTGACTGTGTAAATCTCTGTTGTCCTAGTCGTTGCCGCAGCCGCCGCGATTTCGTCGGCAGTCTTCAGCCATTCTCCATCGCTGGTTAGTTTGAGGGCGCATGCAGTTTGCCGGAATTCAGCTTGCATCTCGTCCCGAGCGCAGCTGATGCTTGATCCAACCTTGGTCGTGCGGCGATCTTGGGTGGACTGCTCCAAGTCATCGCTTAAGAACGCATAAATCGCGTCCGCATCAGGTCCAAGCATGACGAGAAAAGAAGTTCCTTGGGGATCCGTGGTCACGGCGTAGCGCGGCGCGGGCTTATTGGTAGGCCGCTCGCTAGGTGTCGTGTTTGGCACCTCAACGGGGGCAGGCGAGCTAGTATTATCGGCGCTGGGCGCCAGAGGTTGATTTCCTGAGCTGACGGGCTCCTTAGGGTGGTCCTGTGCCGGTTGGTGCGGGATTGGAACGCCAAGCCCGAGATGAATCAAAAAGAGAATAAAAGCTACAATTATATTCATGGCTTAATCCCTCTGGTTGCCAATTGCTCAGCCCCTTGATGCCTGAGCTGACCTTAATCACTACCTAATTCAACCAGGATCATCAATGTAAACAATGGCTATTTAGCGTTTTTCTGTTCTCTAAACAGGCTGTGCGATGCGGTTTGAAGAGGGGGATATCCCCCAGGGTGCCTAACGCGCCCCGCCTCCGGTAGTGGCCGCAACAGGCGTTGGAGCGCGGTCTTCGGTTGTGGAGCCTAGGTCGGAGAAATAGTTGATCTCCATGGACTTCAGCGATTCCATGATCTGAAGAGTCAAGTCGCGCGCCCCGCGCCGTCCCGTCTGGTCGGTCTCGGGCTTGATTAACTGGGTGTTGAGGTAGAAGCTATCCCCGCGCTTTGGAAAAAAACCATAGGTCGATTGCGCCGCGCCCCGAAGGTAGCAGGACAGAACCACGCAGTCAGGGCAGTCAAGCAGGAGATGGCCCACGCCGTAGACCGCCTCCTCAGGATTGACACGGCCGCTGCGAGATCTCCCACCTTCGGGAAACACGCAGACCACTTCACCAGTCTGCAGCAGATATTGAACCTTGGACCAGCTTAGGCGTTTGGATTCAAGGCTTCCTTGGCGTGCAATATAAACGCATTTACCAAGGTAGCACATGAGCTTGAGGAAAAAACCCCTGCTGAAATTTGCATACTCCGGCACATTCCAGGGGAAGAGACGAAATGATCGAAAAAAATCCGAAAGCGAAAACAAAAAAACCGACAGCAGCATCGAGTCAATCATCGTGAGATGATTGGCACAGATGAGTATAGGCCGGCCCTGAGCCTCGGCACGGGCCGCGCGAACCTGGGATCGCACGGCGGCGAGGTTGCGGCAGCGGTAGCCGCCAACAACGCGCAGAAGCACCCAAAACAGCGGGCCAAACCAGACAAAATTCACCAAACTAAAAATGCGCTGCCGCCGCAACCCGCGGATGTCGGTCTCTGAAAGTTGCTTTTCCACGGATTTAGTTCATAAGTCGTTCTACCAAACGCACCGCATCACCGATCGTGGCGATCTTGTCGGCATCTTCGTCGCTGATCACGAGCTCGAATTTGTCTTCGAAGTCCAAGACAATATCGACAAGCCTAGCTGAGTTGACCTGAAGATCATTGAGGATATTGGTATCCGTGGTGATCGACTTGAGGGCGTTTTGGTTGCGTGCATGTTTTGAAATGATCTCCACGACACCGTCATAAACACTGTTACTGGCCATAAGCTCTGTCTCCATAGGATTTTAAAATAAGACAACTATTGACATCACCAAAACCAAAACTCGCCTTAGCGGCAATTCTGATGGGTGTTTGTCGTACTGATTGAACCACGCTCGCGGCAAATGGCGCGATATCCGGATGCAGGTCTTGACAATTGCGCGACGGATGAACAAAGCCGCGCGTCATCTGCAGAATGGTCGCAACCACCTCAATGGCGCCGGATGCTCCAAGGGCATGACCGATCAGGGACTTGGTGGCATTGATCATCGGAAAGTCCTTGGGCCCGAGTTCGAGGCCGCGCGACCAGTTGGCGATCTCATGGGGATCAGCCATGGTCGCTGTGAGATGACCATTGATATAATCGATCTGGTGTGGATCGATGCCTGCCTGCACCACGGCTTCTCGGATGCAGCGGGTAACCCCGCGTGGGCTCGGTGCGGTCATGGAGCCGCCAAACCGCATCCCTCCGCTGTTAACGGCACCGGACAAAATCTCCGCATAAATTGGGGCCCCTCGCGACTCAGCGAGGCTTTGCTCCTCGATCACCAGAATTCCCGCGCCACTTCCAGGCACAAAGCCGCCCGCCTCGGCGCTCATAGGCCTCGATGCCTCCGTTGGTCTGTCATTGTATTTTCTCGACAGTACGCGCATCGAATCAAAGCCGCACCAGGTGTGCGGATCGCTTCCTTCGGCACCGCCAACGACCATGCGGTCGGCGAGACCCGCTTTGATGCGCTCAGCTCCCAAAATGATGGCTTCGGTGCCGGTTGAGCAGGCCGAGCTATTGGACGTCACCTGGTTGCCAAGTCCGAGCAGTCCACCGACCTTGGCACTGGCGGCGCTCATCATGATGCGCTCTACGATCGTCGAACCGAGCCTCTTGACTTTGCCTGCCGCAACCTGGGGGTAAACAACCTTGGCAAAGGTATCGATGCCTCCTATTCCGGTGCCAATGATGGCGCCCGTGTCCTCGTGCACAAAGTCCTCGTCGCGGCTGGGGATCTTGAGTTTGGCATCACGGAAGGCATCGATCGCCGCGATGGCGGCATAGATCATGTTTTCATTCATGGCCACGAGCTCATCCTCGGCGAAATATGCCGGCGCCTTATCCAGAACCCCTTGAGGTACAGCCCCAACTTGGCAGGAAAAATTGAGTTCGCGAAGCCGATCGATCGCCCGAATTCCTGAGCGTCCTTCGTGCAGGGCCTGGGCGAATTCTTCCTTACCATGCCCGATGGGAGCGATGACCCCCAAACCGGTGACCACGACCCGACGTTTCTGCGAGTTAGTTTGTGTCATGCTGAACTCCTATCCCAGATAACGTCGCCTCCGCGGCGACGGTTCCGTCCTCAAGCAAAAGCGTTGCCCGGCTGCGTAGCTTTTGGCGTCGCCAGAAGATCTTTTCGCCTCTTAGGATCACCTTGGTGCCTGGCTTGATCTCGCGGTGGAACTCGGCCTGAACATCGGTGAACACGGTGAGCAGTTTTTTGGGATCCTGGCCCTCTGAGAGCACAAGGTATATCCCATAAGCCACGACCGCGGTTTGGGCCATGGCCTCTATTTGGATGACCCCAGGGGTCACGGGACGGCCCGGAAAATGACCTCGGTAAAACCACTCGTCTGGTCTGAATGTGTATTCGCTTGTGATCCCGCTATCGGTGAGTTCGATAATCCGATCGATAAACCGAAACGGCTCTTTTTGTGGCACGAACGCCAAGACGGTTTCTCTGAGATCGATGGAATCCATCATATCGAGCCCTCGCCATCGGCACGAGCGATGAGGCCACCCCGCGCATGCCGGCTTGCATGATTGGGATAATCATCGTAGGCAATGCCCCGAAAGACGCCAACACGGGCTCTTTCTATGGTGTAGATCGGAACGCCATCGACCAAAACCCGCGCATCCCCAATGACGAGCGAGGCGCCGCTCTCTTTGAGCATGGAAAAGCGTTTAACCGAGACCTCGTAGGTCACGGTTTGATCGTAGGGGCGGATTTGACCTTGGAAATCAATCGAACCCGTGCCGAGCGCGCGACCGGAACCTTGGGCACCGCTGGCGATGCAATAGAATCCTAAGAGCTGCCAGATGG
The DNA here is from genome assembly GCA_964582405.1 of uncultured Oligoflexales bacterium. Lineage (GTDB taxonomy): Bacteria > Bdellovibrionota_B > Oligoflexia > Oligoflexales > Oligoflexaceae > CAZOSN01. Next base: position 7,177 of record CAZOSN010000136.1, read on the forward strand.
CGTCAACTCCCAGGCAGCCGGGCTGTACTGGGTCGTTCGCGAAATGGCACTGGAAAAACCAGGCATCGCTGCGAATATCCTGCTCGGCGATGATGAGACCGCTACGGTTTCCTCGCTCGAGTTTGGTCACGCGATCAAACATGAGAAACGGGGGGAGTGGGAGTGGCGCAATGCCTCCCTCGGGAGGATCTTCGACCAACTTGCCACGGCCACTCGCTAGGAGTTCTTCCTTGGTGAAATGGCTGCGTTCCAAAAATTCTGCGTAAAGCATGGGCCTTGTTCTCCCCGATTTAGCCGCCAATATGCTCGCCGCCGTCCACCCGGATCACGGCGCCATTGATCCAGCGCGCCTCATCGCGCACCATAAGGCTCACGACATCGGCGACATCCTCAGGGGTCGTGAGCCGACCGAACGGATTGCGGGTGATAGCAGAAGCCTTGAGCTGATCGCTTCCAGGGATTAGGCGCAAGGCCGGCGTATCGGTGACCCCGGGTTGCAAGATATTGCAGCGCAGTCCATGCGGAGCCATTTCGAGCGCGATCGATCGCGAAATAGCCTCAAGGGCGGTCTTGGCGGCAGAAACGGCGGCATAACCGCGCCAGGCGACTTCGTTGCCCTCGGAGGTGAGGCCTAAAACGCGAGCATCGGCGCAGAATAGGCCGCGCCGGAAAACATCCTGCACCCAGCTCACGAGGCTAACCGCCATGCTGTGCAGCGTGATCATAAAATCCTCTTCCTCGAGGAAACGTTCGTTGCTGTATCCAATATCGGAGACCAGAGGTGCCCAGTGTGGTTCGCCGGCCTTGCTTAGTTTGTCAAGCTTGGTCTGAAGAAGTTCGGCATCGATCCCGAGTTCGCGCGCGAGGGATGCGACCTCGCGCTGCTTTTTGTCCTGAATTGCCTCTGGGAGTGGTGCCAGGAGTTTGAGATTTCCCAGCGCAATCGAGTGCAGAACGAGTTTAAGGTTGCCCTTTCCCATCATGGGTGCCATCGCATCGAGAACCTCGGCGCGCCCGGTATCTGTCAACGCATTGACATTGAACGCATGCAGAGCGACGCCATGCGCGCGAATTTGACCAAATGCCTCTTCGATCCCTGCCATCGCACCTTTGCGGTCTCTGTGGGCGATCACGAGGTTGAATCCGTCCGCGGCAAGTTTTTTTGCAGCGGCAAGTCCCATGCCGCTCGATCCGCCGAGAATCAAAGCCCAGGATTTCGTTTCGTGGCTCATGCTAGGCACCTCACGGTGATTCTGTCGTATAGAACACTTTTGATCAGAATTGCTTACAGGGATTACGCTAGGCTGACTATCAAAAAAGTTCGCCAGGCCGCTAAAATTTCACTCAGGGTACACGGTGGTCGATTTTATCCTTAGTGTGCGTAGTGTTGGCGGTGAATCAGTGCGGTGAGGGTTTGCGCGTACCGCAGGTCAAGGTCAATTTGACTATTTGCCAAAGCCGCCATGAAGCCTAGCACGACACCATAGACTATGTGTGATGTGGCATAGGTGAGTGTGATCTGAAATCCTTTGCGGAGGTTTGCCACCAGGTTGATTTGAGCTATACTTACCATAACCCCATGAACTAAGCCGGTGATCAGGCCAGCAAGAACATACTCGATAAAACTGTCGAGCCGCAAAAAGCTCCATAGGGCAATATAAAAAAATGCGAAACAGATCCCAGCCACAGTATGGCTTGCCAGAGCAAAGAGTCGGGATTTTTTCGGGTCCCGAAAAAACAGCCGTCCAAATAACCAGAAGTCGCGGCTCTGCACGAGACCTGAACGGTCGATGCCAATGAGAAACCCGGCCATGACAAGGGCGGCAACAATTCCCGCGATAAATATCCAACCTGTGACACTGTTCATGAAATCCTCCGTTGAATGACTGCGATGCTGGCAAGTTTGCGGACTGCAATTCCAGTGCCTTTTGGTTAATTTGAAATTGGCATGGTGGCCTTGCCCGAAGAAAATGGTAGAGGCATGAGGTGAGGTCCGGGGGAGGTGCGAGCCCCAGGTAGAGCGCATCGATGTTTATCGGGATCGCAAGCAGCCAAACGGAGGGGCACATTGAATCCAAAAAGCCATGGCCTGGCTGCCGTTGCAGCAGTTCTTTTGGTGATTGTGCCGGTCGGTGCCGCTGCTGACGAAGGGTTTTGGCTTCCTGGACAAGTAGCGGATAGGACGGATGGCGCTTGGGGAAAGGACCTAAGTTTTTTTGGCAAAGAATGGGCTCGCACTGGCTTTGCTGGTCTGGTCAAATTTGATAGGTGCGCGGGGGTTTTGGTCTCGCCAAAAGGATTGATGGTAACCAGCCGAGCCTGCGCGGCGCATGCGTTCAAAAGATGGTCTGATCTTGAACGTCAAGGCTTTCTGGCAAAATCGTTGGCGGAGGAGCCAACATTAATCCCCCGCGTGCCGATTCTGCTGCGGCTCGGGGAGCGGGATGTCACGGAAATGATGCAGGCTGGCTTTTTGCGACGTCAGTCAGGGGTAGGGGAGGTTGAGAAAGGCGAACCATCGGGTGTGAGTGGTCGCAGTTTTGGTGTAGGCCTCTCGGGTTATAATATTGCAAAGCTTCTTGATTACCGCGCGCACCAACTTGAAGCTGCATGCGATGCCAAGCCGGGTTTGCATTGCCGCGTCGCGTCTTACTTTGGTGGTAGCATGTATCAGATGGCCTACGACCTGGAAATCAATGACCTGCGGTTGGTTTATCTTGCACCGGGCGAGGGGCCTGTAACCAAAGAAGCGGCGGAGTTTGTTTTTTTTCGTGCCTACACCAATCCGAGTGGAGAGGGCTTTAAACATGGCAATACCCCCTTGGATAGTCCCTTTTATGCGCCCCTTGGGTCGGTGAATGAGGGTGACGCAATCATGGCTGTGGGGTTTCCGGCGCTAAGCCATAGAGCGGCGTTCTCGCGTGAGGCAACCTATCAATTGAAAACAGTCTTACCGTTTTCGAAGAATCGTATCCTCTCTGAGATCGAATTGCTCGAGGGGTTCAGTTTCGGTAGCAAAGCTGATTCGAATTACGCGATGCGCCTATCCGATCTTTCGGAAGCAAGGCAGCTTATCGATGGCGCTTTGACTAATTTTGCCGGCTCGGAATTGATTGGCTCAAAAATGCAGGATGAGCGCAGATTTCGCGCGTGGCTTGAGGATCACCATGAGTCTGACAAGCTCGCCGAGTTTGCAGGTTATCTAAAATCCATCGATGAGTATGCAAGCTTTCGCGAAGACGATACCCTTATTGCCGAGGCAGGGCGGAGCGTGTTTTTTGAGGCAGCGGTAAGGCTTTACCGATTTGCCCTCGATGCGGAAAAACCAAATTCCGCTCGCGAGGCGGAATTTAGTCCTTCCGAACGTGAGCGCTTTGCTGAACGATTATCCCAATCAAGCTTCCAGTTCGATGCCCGCGCCGACCAAGAGCTCTGGCTTGACGGCCTGCGTCGAGCAGGGGAGATGGGGCGGAGCTTAAATGTGATTTATCCTGCATTGCGCAACCTTGTTCAGTTAGGCGAGGCTGAGCGGACCAAAACGTTAGCCGCTATTTACAGAAAATCTAAGTTTGCAGAACCGGCTTACCGAGCAAAGCTAGCAGAGGCCAAGCTTTCCACGCTGCAAGCTAGTGAGGACCCTTTTGTCAGAATGGCCGGCGCCGCCATGCCTTTTCTTGCGCGTAGAGAGCAGGATGCCCGCGAATTCGAAGGACGGCAATGGGTTTTGGCGTCCCAAGTTTTTCCCCTGTACCGACGCTATCGCGATGAAATCAAGAAACCGCTTTATTCCGATGCAGATGGCTCGCTTAGGGTCATGCTCGGCAAAGTTCTGAGCAATAAGAAGCGATCTGAATCGGCTCCGGCTTCGTCGTCGGTTCATTTTGTGGCGAATCTCGACAGAGGTTTTGATGATTTGGGTTCGCCGACTTTTGATAGGGACGGGCGGCTGGTTGGATTGATGATTCCGTTAGCTGGTGGCGGAATGTTTTCGTCGTGGTATTTTGACGAACGCACCACCCAATCTGTCCATCTTGATGTGCGAACGATTTTAGACCTTGTCGAAAAACGCTATCCATCACCAGAGTTGCTAAAAGAACTTACTTTAGCAGCCCACTAAGCGTTTCCCTCGTAGCCAGGAAAGCTTCGTGGATACTTTCTTTCAGAAGGAAAGGCCGAAAAATATCCGGCTGTAGTAACTTGTGGCATTTTTCGTGGGAAAGGCCCATTCGAGGTAGCTGTTGAGAGGGTTAGGTTTTTTCTTTGAGGCGAGGCGCAACTCAACCGTGATCCAGTCGATGCCCAGTAGAAAAACATGGCCTATAGCGACTGATGGGATGCTGAATTGATTGGAGAGGCCGAGGTCTAGCATGTAATCGGTGACATAGTTTTCGTAATTGGGGTATTCAGGATCTTTTTGGGCCTCGGCCATGCTCTCGTCTATCGGAATAAGCTGGCCTTTTTCGTCGGTTTCGACAATTGGGAGAACCAAGGTATCACGCATGGTAAGACCGGCATGGGTATGAAAATTATAACCCCAGAACTTAGCAAACCTTAGGCTCATCATCGTGCCTTCGACGGTGACATAGCTATCGGCATAGCTTCCCATCGAATAGGCGGCGGCTACCGACCAGTCGTCAGTCAAAAACATCCCGAACCTGGCTCCAAATGCCATGACATCCGTCGTGATCCCGGTTCCGGCATCTGCAAGAACAAAAAACCTCTCCTTGAATAGGTTGTAGCCGTCGGAATTGCGCCAGCCTGGGCCCTCCTTAGCATGCTCGTTGCGGTATTTTGGGATTAATCTCAATTTTTCGCCCTTGCGCAGGTTCAGGTATTTGGGATTGATCATCACCGTAATCTCAAAGCCGGTGGTCGTTTGAACGATGCCTTTCATGCGCGTGTGCTGGTAGCTGTCGCGGGCATCAAGTTGGTCCCCGACACGGAACATGTCCTGCTCGGTTTCGTTAAGTAGCAGCGTCACGAGCTTTTTCTTTTTGTTGACCTTAATGACTTCGGCGGCCTGGGCTGGTACAACCCAGGCCAGGGTCACGATGATGGCAATGTGGATGCGGGTGATTATGCTTTGCACCATTTGATCCCGTTGTTCGTGAGCTGATAGATACCCTCGCGAGGTTATCGGACTAGGGACAGAGATTCGGGTGGGTCTTTTTTGCCGGGTATTGTGGGTTGAATAGCATTGATCGAGGCATGATGAGGGAGATGATGAGGGAGCTAATGCGTTTTTTTGACGCGAGATGTGGTGCCCCCTCGTCTTGAAACGTCTTGAAACGTCTTAAAAAAAGCGCAAGTTCATGATGGAGTCCTGGACTATACAACGCGTTGACTGTACGATCAGCCCTCGGTTTTGCTTAAAATATGGTCAGAGTACC
>CAZOSN010000137.1:0-12467 GCA_964582405.1 uncultured Oligoflexales bacterium
GCTTCACCGGACTCGATGCGGCAGCCTTTGTCCTGATAAGATCAAACAGCCCACTATAACCGTGCTCAATCCATTGATACCATGTAAGTTTTCAAATAGCGAGAATCACCACATCTATTATTCAAAGTTGGTCAAATACAAAGTCGATTTGATGTATTTTATTTTCATTGCTACCACTACCATCCAACATCAGGCCAACAATTGCTGGCGAAATAGTATCGCCTCAGCCTGGGAAGCCACCGCAAGTGGGAATCCCAGACTTAATCAAAGATTTGATTACTTACATATTCAATGGGTACGAATCTGGCTCGATTGACCCTAAATGCCAAGATGTGTTTTCAAGCATATTCTCCAATCAACGACCAAAATTGCTGCCGGCCACCTCGAAAGAGATGCCTTTGGGCACCGTTTCTCACGAGAAACACCAAGTGTCAAAACTAACACGCCTCACTTAAGTAAGGTTCGAAAGTACCGGTACCTGCATTTTCAATCGAGGCCACCGGGCCTCTTTTAAATCGAAGCCTAAAAATATCCCCGCCGGCCCTCCTTAGAGCGCACGCACGGCGAGTACCACTACTGATTCGAAGCTTCCTTATTATCCTGAGGCCAGCGAGCAGCCAGGGCCTGGGCCTGTTTTGGGTTTTACCCTGCTCTCGCCCTACCAACCGAAGCGACACCTTCTCGAACTTAAAACTCAGGAGGTGTTATGATAACCAATCTTCAAATTCGCCCAACAATTTCCGACCAAGAGATCGAAACCTTCAGCGCCATTCAGCGCGAATACCGAGCTGCCAAGGAGCGGATAGAGCGGTTTAAGGTCGATCCGTGGATTCACCGTGGGGAATCGGTTCAAACAGGTATTCAGAGGTACGGCGAGGTAAACCCAGTGGCTATTGTTGTTAACGATTTCGATTAGTTGTAACGATCACTGGAACCTAGAAAAGTAGATGGCGCACCCGGCACGATTCGAACGTGCGACCCCCAGATTCGTAGTCTGGTATTCTATCCAGCTGAACTACGGGTGCAGGATGAGAGGGCATCTATACCGGACTGCGACCGGTTAGGCAACAGGTAAATGATCGATTAGGCTTGGCTGCTCGCATAAACGTCTCGCAGACTTTCAGCCAAAGTTATGGTGGGTTGCCAGCCGAGTATCTCCCTGGCAAGCCTTGGGTTTGCGCATACTTTGGCTGGATCCTGCTTGCGCAGGAGTTCACTAGCGACTCTTACCTGTATAGATTTGCCGGAAATGGCAATCAGCTGATCCAGGATATCGCGGATTCTTATCGGAACACCACCTCCAAGGACAAAAAGCCGCTCGTCGGGCTTTTTTTCGACGATAAGGCGGTACGCGCGCGCAATATCCCTAACATCGACAAAATCTCGGTAGGTTTCTAGGTCACCTACCACAATTGTATCGCCACTTTTGGCGGCTTTGATGCGTTTCGCCAGGGCGGCAACAACAAACTCATCGGATTGATGCGGCCCAATGTGGTTGAATGGCCTTACGATATAAGTCTTGAGCTGATCCATAAAACCATACATATTCACAATTTCTTCCGCAGCGAGCTTGCTCTGACTATAGACATGTGGAGTCGAAATCGGATCGCGTTCGCTGTAGGCAGCAGTCCCTGGATTTCCAGCATAAACCAAACCCGAACTCACATACAGCAGCGTCGCCTGCGGCAATCTACTCGCAGCTTTGCAGACATTAAAGGTTCCAATAACATTGACTTCGCCAAGCTCAGAAATTGCTTCAGCACCCAAATTGGTCTTAGCAATGCCCGCAAGATGGACAATCGCATCCGGTCTGCGCTCGTCGCAAATTCTCGCAATCTGGTCCGAGACTGTGATATCGCAGCGCAAGGATTCACCTGCCCCATGATAACTCAAGGGCACCAATTCATGGCCATACTGCCTCAGCTCGTGGCACAAGTGTGTGCCTACAAAACCATCGGCTCCAGTGACTAAAATCTTCATAACTGGTCCTTGGCACGAGACTTCGTTTCGTGCCAAGGACATGCCCCAAACGAACGAAGTGAGGAGGAATTTCCTCCCAATAACACACCAAAATTACTTATATGTAGATGACCGACGTGGACTCGTCTTCGCTCCGAAGTCCGAAGAGAAGCCTTACGACCTCGACTGGCTCTTACAGATCGCCACCTCAGAATCGACCATGAGCCTAACAAGCTCTTCAAATGAGGTCTTCGGCTCCCATTTAAGAACACGCTTGGCTTTCGAGCAATCGCCCAATAAAAGATCGACTTCAGCAGGTCGAAGAAACCGTTCATCAACTTCAACATACTTCTTATAATCGAGATCAAGCCGCTCAAACGACAATTTGCAGAATTCTTCTACAGTATGACACTCACCAGTCGCGATCACAAAATCGTCCGGGACGTCCTGCTGCAGCATTAGCCACATAGCCTCGACATAATCCTTAGCAAACCCCCAATCGCGCTTGGCATCGAGGTTTCCCAGAAACAATTTATCTTGTAACCCAAATTTAACCCGCGCCGCACCTTGAGCGATCTTACGGGTAACAAATTCAATACCCCGTCGCGGCGATTCGTGATTGAATAGAATTCCCGAAACGCAGAACATGTTGTAACTCTCACGGTAGTTAACCGTAAGGTAGTGACCATATACTTTAGCAACCCCATACGGGCTGCGAGGATAAAACGGAGTCGTCTCCTTCTGCGGGGTTTCTTGCACCCGCCCAAACATCTCGGAGCTGCTCGCCTGGTAGAAGCGTATGGATGGATCGAGTGCGCGGATCACTTCTAAGATATGGGTAACTCCCAAGGCCGTATGCTGACCGGTAAGGATCGCCTGCTCCCAACTCGTCGCTACAAAGGATTGCGCAGCCAAATTGTAAACTTCCTGAGGCTTTGCTTTTTGAATTGCCCTTACAAGCGAAAGAGGATCGCTCAAATCGGCATCGATCAGAGTAATCTTATCAAGAATGTTCGTAATGCGACTAAGGTTTGGGGTGCTAAGCCGCCTTACAATGCCGTAAACCCGATAGCCTTTTTCTAAAAGCAATTCGGCTAAATAGGAACCATCCTGACCGGTAATACCTGTGATAAGCGCAGATTTCATAGAAATATCCAGTGTTAACGAAATTTTTGCCGATAGCCTAGGCCTGCAACCAAACAATGAACATAGAAGACCTCATCCTACGTGATCCAGCAGATTTTTCTACAAAAGATTCACAGCCATTCTCTTTGCAGTGACTGCCATCGCTTGAACCCCAGGTAATTCATGTGATCGAGTGACTATAAAATAACCATACGCCTCAAGGGAGATTCTCTAAAACCTACTTCGCAAACCATATTCCACAAGTTTTCAACAAGATATCCACAACCCCTTCCGATGCTACCTACTATAGCGCCATTTCGACATAATTTATGATTTCAACATGATTAAAAAATAAGCAGAAAAGCGAAGCAGATAAGCGTCAATAAATTAACTATTGATTAAATCGCGTTTTCCCCAACTTATCCACACTATTTCCACAGGATCACTAAGCAGGAAAGGCGAGCATCAGGGATATCACAGACCGGCCATTTTGCTCGGATAGGGTAATAAAACCACGGGAATGCCGCAAAAAAATGTGAATGAGATGAACCAAGGTTCGATCAACAAAACTAAAATTGGGGGCATCTTCAGCAGAAGATGACGCTGGCTGAAACAACTCATGCTGCGCATACGTCGAGATTCGGGTTACCGACTCAAACTCAAAGCGAAGCATGTATTTTTGAACATTGGTCCCATCGTCTACCAAATTTAGGTCGCCGTAGACTTTTAGCGAATTAGCCTTTGTTAAGATTACTACACTTGCCAAAACATTGCAGAGTACTCGAGTATCGACTGATAGGGAGACATGACTTGACTCAGGATTGTCATCGACTACAAGTTTGCTCAAGATGCCAAGCTTAGCCAGCATAGACCCGACATGATCCTCATATTCGCGCTGCAGAGAGCTCAAACTGATCTTCGTTTCGTTGAGAGCGTCTGCTTCGAGACGCGCCGCGATCAGCACGGCTCTGACACAAAGCTCAAGCTGCACGATCTCCTGTCGCACCCGAGCAAGAGTCCTCCGAGACGCTTCCGATTCTGAAGCAACCCAAAGTATCTCCATGAGACCAACCATCTTGGCAACAGGCGTGTTGAGATCATGACTGATCAAGGCGATAAAATTGGTTTTTAGTTCGGCAATCTTTGCAAGCGAGCGTTCTTCGGCGTCCATGCGCCACTTTCTATAGGATTGCAACGTCAAAAATCCGTATGAAGAGCACAAGAACGTAACAAAGCCAACATAGATAAAATCAAACATCGGAATATAAACGCCAAACTCCCGAACAAGCACAATATTAGCTAGGGGATAGAGTAGGGCATAGGCTAGAAAAAGAAACAGAGCTGCTGATGAACCGACCCGCCAGATTAAGATCAAAATGATTGTGCACAAGGCGCAAAGCAGCATACCCATTAGCCACGGCGGAGGAGTTGCAACGGTGCGCCTCGCCTCGAACATAGCCCAAAGCTGAGCCAGCTTATAACTGTTGCCTCGGTTGATCAGACTACCTTGAACATTTCTTTCCCACCCGATGATGAACACCGATCCGTGGACCAACTCGTTGCGATGAAACAAATTTTCAAGCCCAACAGACGATTTTATCGACGACACCTCAGGAAAATGAAGCAACAGTGCGTCTTGAGTTCCTAATAGGTCCTGAATGACGTGAAACCGAGGTGCCGCAGCCAGATCATGTCCCCAATACAATCTGGCGATGTGGTTCACGCCACTACGCTTATTATCGCGATTAATGCCGCAGATCGGTTTCTGCTTTTGCAGGCAATCGTCGAGTCTGAGCCACTGAAATCGATGGGACACGGCCCACTGTGAAAAAATGAGGGTATCCTGTTCAGACTCAAAATCCGCGATTAACACGAGACGCGTCTTCACGTCTTCATCCTCTCCCGCCAGATCCTCGAGTGCCGACAATTCCAGAGGGTCGGGTAGCTGTTCAAGCAACAACATCACCTCGCGGGCACCGTGGGTCAAAATAGTAGGGATCGATTCAATAGCATTACTGAGTTTGACTTTTCTGTCCCAATCAATCACCCGAATGCGTGAATCGTCGTCTACCGCATAGACTGAATGGGTAAATGTCTTCTGGATCAAGTACTCTTCAGCCTGATCTCGGAGACTTGCGCCTGATTTTCTCCTGTAGACAACATCAGTAATGAAATAAAGCGCGGCGAGACTCATCAAAGCAGGCAAAATTATTTCGAGCCAGCGCAACCTCTGGCCTATCTTCGCCACAAGGCACCCCGCACTACTCGGCGAAGGACAATATGCATGGTGGTACCTAGCCCGATGGTCGATTCGACCGTTAACTCAGCATTTATCTTGTTAGCAAAGTATCGGCAAAGATAGAGTCCTAAACCATTGCCAGGTATATTGTAGTTTTGATCACGAACGCGGTAGAACTTTTCAAAAATTAGCTCACAACTTTCCTTGGCAATTCCAACTCCGAAATCCTGAACGGTGATTTCAACGCGTTTGCGGCCATGCCTCTCTGCTTTAATAAGGACTCGCTCTAGTGAAAAAGAGTACTTGATTGCGTTGGAAACAATATTAAATAAAATCACCTCAAGCAATGGCTCTGAACTATGAATTAATAGTTTGGAGGCGCAATCGACCTCTACCGAGATTTCCTTTTCCCGAGTTTTTTCATGCAACTGTAATACCACGCGATCAATTGTGCGCCGGAGATTAAAGGTTTTTTTATTAACCAAATTTGGCCGGGAGGTAACCTGTGTAAACTCACGGATACCATTCAAATAAATTCTAAGCTCATCGCAGCTCTTGATAAGCTGATCCATCACTGTTTTAAGGCTACCATTGCCCTGGATAAAGAAACGCATGCCTTCGAGCGACCGCGCAATATGCGAGGTGATGTCGTGAAGTCCACTTGAGAAATCTTCGAGAAGACTCGTCTGGGATAAGGCAAGATTTGTGCGATCCTTCATGCGCACTTGTTGATCGATATGAAGCTGACCATCCTTCACCATCCGCCAAAGCCCGCCTGCGACCATCGAAATCGAGTCAAATAAAACCATGTCGGAAAGAGGAAGAGTCTTTCGGAAGAAAACCATCGCATAGGCCTGTGCACCTATAAGAAAACCGCAGCTCAAAAGAAAAAATATGACAGCCCAGGCGCTACCCAATCTCCAAACTAATCCACACCCAACCACGGTAAGGGCTATGAACAAACATCCACCAATACCTAGGGGAACCGTTTCAAACGCAGTCCCAAAACTAAGCTCGCCTAGTTGCCCTGCTTGGATCACGGCCATCGATAGTTCGACAAGTCGCCTATTGATCTCGCCTTTGAGTGGAGTCGCATAAAACAAAAAAATGGCAAAGCAGGAAAGCAAAAAAATCAAAACCGCACTCGAGGCGCGCTGGTACCAATGCTCGCTCAGACCAGTGATAAATTAGCCTCCACGCCCTTAAAGATGCAGGTCGCGCGAAATTTCCCGAGCGATGCGCCCACTCTCTTGGTAGTCATCAGGAGCAGGCAGCCAAAGGGCTTTATTATCTTTTTCTGAAAGGTATTCGATATTGTTGTAAACGCGAACTTCGACTTTGCCATGATCTGAGGGTTCGAGTAAAAGTGAAACTTTGTTGCGAAATACACCACGATCCAAATAGAACGAATCCCATTCGGTGGTGATAACACCGCTCTTGCGATCGATGATGTTGATATTGTAGTGTCCGATCAGAACCTTAAGTGCCGATGACCACACTTTGTCATACGAAGCATCGTATCTGAACTTTTGTTTGGCTACCTGCTGAAACCGTGTTTCAAACTGAGATGGCGGGGGTGACGCAGCCTCCAATTTTTTTGGCTGCTGCTCAGTCTTCGCGACTTTTTCTGGTTCTAAGGCCTGCGGCTTCTGATACTTCTCCAAAAAAGAGGGCATGCAACCCATGAGGAAGCACACCAGCCCTAGAGATCGCAAAAAACTCCGCACCACCCACCTCTGAAAGGTTAAAGTAAATCTTTGACCACTTCGCGCTCCTCAAGCAATTCCTGAGTCGTCTGCCGAATCTTGTCCTTAGCAAAAGCCGACAACTTCAAATCGCGAACGATTTCATACTCGCCCTTACCAGATGAACGCAACGGGAAGGAATAGATGAGACCTGCCGGAATATCGTAGGCGCTACCATCGCTAGGGACCGCCGCGGAAAACCATTCGCCATTCGGAGTTTTGTGCAAGAAGGCTTTGATATGATCAATGCATGCAGATGCGGCCGAAGCGGCCGAGGATTTTCCTCGAGCTTTAATGACCTCAGCGCCACGATTTTGGACGGCGACTATGAAGTCCTTTTCCAACCAAGATTTGTCGGAAATCATAGTCCCAACCGGTTCGTTTTTGATTCGAGCGTTCTCAAAATCTGGGTACATCGTTGAGCTGTGATTACCCCATATCGCCATATGGCTTACATACCGGACATCGACCTTAGCTTTTAGGGCAAGCTGCGCCCTTGCGCGATTTTGATCGAGCATCGTCATCGCCGAGAATCTTGTTGCGGGAATGTCCTTGCAATTGTGCTGGGCTATCAGGCAATTGGTGTTGCACGGGTTTCCAACCACCACGACTCTTACATCCGAAGCTGCGCGTGCCAATGCTTTGCCTTGTCCAACAAAAATCGGGCCATTGTCGCGGATCAAGTCCTTGCGTTCCATCCCTGGCCCACGAGGTTTGGACCCCACAAAAAGCCCCCAGTTGATGCCTTCAAAAGCCTTGGTAGCAGAATCAAAGACATTGACCGCTCTTAAGCTCGAGAAACCGCAGTCAATGAGTTCCATCGCGGTGCCCTCAGCACCTTTAACCGCCTCCGGGAGTTCCAAGAGATTCAATTCGACCGGTGTTTCCGGTCCAAAAACCTCACCCGATGCCAAGCGAAATAACAAACTATAACCAATTTGACCTGCTGCGCCGGTGATCGCAATTTTTACAGGTGAACCCATAACCGCTCCTTAATGTGATTGACTTTACCAACTTACCATCCCGACAATACGACGAAGGCAGTCGCTAATCAAATTGATCTAGATAAATTATAGCTAGTCTGTGGTGCGATTGCGACGCCGACCAGCTAATTTGCCACCTAAACGTCCCCCCCTAAAGACTGAGCCACTCCAGACCGATAGTACCAACCGAGCCAACTAACGGGGGATCACCTATGGATTATGAAATTCAACGGGAACAGTTTAACCGCGTGTTAAAAAGCTATATGGATTACTGCGCGCTCTACAAGCTGATCAACCATGGCGAACTCGAGGGCATGAGCGATTTCGCTGAATTTTATCTTCGATTTACGTATCGGGTAAAATACTATGCCCAAAACGGGATTTCAGCACTAGGCAATTGACGCCTCCCGTTGCATGCACTATAGCTATCGAATGGGATGATTCCGTGTGTCTCGCAACGGGACGATAAAGTGCAGATTGACCATTTAGCACAAAAAGTAACACTCACGAGTGATGGCTTGCACTTAGACGGGTCGATCCTTTGGTTCGATGCGACAAAATCGGGCGAATTATCTTTTCTCTCGTCGGCTAACGTTAACGCTAGCCCCGTGGGTCCACAGATAATTTCGACCGAAGAAACTCTAAAAATGCTCGAGATCCAGCACCGCAAACCAAAGGCGCTTGTTTGCCAATACAACCGCCCCTTTTCGGTAGGACGTCTGACCATGGAACTGTTACCCTCGGGGTCCATTCTAGGCGGTGCATCCTTGCATGTCTCGATGGGAGATCGTAGGTCGATCCTCTATGCACCCAATATCCAGCTTCAGAAAAACGCAACCGTGCGCAAGCTTCAACTGCGCAAGGCTGAAATCCTGGTGCTTCGGGTAAACCATCCCGATCCTCACAGTGTCATGCCGAGCCGAAAACGGGAAACCGAACGGCTGATTCAAGCAATTCGGACCCATATCGATGATGGCGTCTGGCCGACGGTTCTCTGCAAATCGATGCCAACAGCCCAAGAAATCACCAAAGTTCTCTCGGACGCGGATATTCCGCTCGCTGTGCATACGACCATATTCAGGATTAACCGGATCTACGAGACGTTCGGTTCGAAGCTAGGAAACTACAGCCTCTACAAGCCAAAAAAACCTCGGTCAAAGGTTACGATTTTACCCTTACTCAGCAAGGGCTTCGGGAACTACTCGGTTCCTAAAGGTCCTCTGCTTTATATCGAGGACACTATGTCAGATTCGTTTGAACCGGAATTCTTTTCTCATGTCACCGATCGTTACTATATAAGCTCATCGGCAGACGCCAAGGACCTTAAGGACGTGATCCAAACCGTATCCCCCAAAGAGGTCTTCATTTTTGGCCCGTATGCAAAAAGCTATGTCGATGAGCTAAGGACGGAAGGCATCGTCGTTAAGCCCCTCTACCGCGATAACCAGCCATCGTTGTTTTGACCAGAAATTCGACAGTTGGCGATACCGCGGACAGGATCTTCTATTTAATTCCTATAATATCAGCCCTATACAAAACAAGCTATCGGCCTCGGCCTTGCAGTTCCAGCCATGTACTTGGGAAAGGAACAATCCGATGGCACCATTTTACGAAAACTTTTTAAGCGAGATTACCCCAGACGCTCTGGATCAATACCCGCTCCACTGGCAAATCATCTACCAGGAGGCGATGAAGTCTCATCACATCATATTTGATCAAGAGGACATCCTTCGGTTCCGAAAAATTCAGCTCACGACCTATAAACCTCAATCCATTGAAATCGAACGTCTGCCATCGCTGGCTATAGGAATTTATAAGGCTGCGAATATCCCCGAAATCAAGGCCTATGTAAAATCGATCCCCTTCGCTCAGCGTGAGTTATTATTTTTCTTCTATTTGCGTGCCCTCAAAATCTGGCGCAAGTCGATCGCTAACACCCTCAATTGACGCGTCTTCCTGCTATAATGTCGTAAAGTCCTTCGAACCCAAAAGACACATTGCAGGATCATCCCCATGATAAACAATAGCTCGGCTTACAAGTCTTGCGCCTCTTTGCTTCTGGTCGGTTTTACCGCATTCCTCGCCATATCGCTCTTTAGCTATTTTCCCGAAGACCCCTCTCCTTACTCTGCCTCGATTCCTGAGATACGTCCGCTCAACCTCGGAGGAAAGCTCGGAGCAAAACTATCTGCCTATGCTTTCATAACCTTTGGGGCCGTTAGTTTCCTGGCTGCGCCGCTTCTTCTGGCGCTAGCTGCTGCAATCGTGGTTCGCCCTTCATTGGGAAAACTAACCCTGGATGCGATCCGAAAAATTATCATTTTTATTGGTGCCTTATGTATTGCCCCCCTTGTGAGGGAGACCATCGAATGGAAGGATTACACTTTCTTGATCTCAGGGAGATTTGGCAAGTATTGCCACCAGTTCGTTGAACAACAATTCGGCCCGGTCGGTCAATGGATTCTGGTTTTTCTTGTTTTCGCGATCATCCAGAGCGACCGCACCCTCAGGTTGGTCGCAAAAGCACATGTTTGGTTAAAATCTCTCAAGTGGCCAAGCGCCAAACTCCCTTCTTTCAAGTGGCGGAAATCGCCCGAAAGCCCGCCTGTTGCCACCGAGGCGCCCCCTGTGGCGGTCACGATGCCTTTGAATGTCAATGAGCCAGTAATTGTCGCTGAAAATCCGATACTCCCAGAAGCCGATGACGATGAACCGCAAATCGTCTACCCACAGCCATCAGGAGCGGCTTTTCAAATTTCACAAAGCCGCAGCCAAGATCCAAGTCGAAAAACTGAATATCAAAAAGTTGCGGAGGAGCTCAAAAAAGCTTTCGCCGATTTCGGGGTCCAAGGCGATATCGTCGGATTCCAGACAGGTCCTGTCGTAACCGTCTACGAATACGAACCAGGCCCCGGCATTAAACTCTCCAAACTCACCTCACTCGAAAGCGACCTTGCTCTTGCGCTAAAAGTCGACTCGGTGTTTATCCATCCCGTGAGTGGCAAAAAAGTAGTTGGCGTGCAAGTACCTAATTCCCATCCTGAAATGGTCATGTTTGGTGATTTAATTCACACTCACGAGTTCCAAAATCGAACCTCGCCGCTCACTTTTGCTATCGGTAAGAATCTCAACGGAGAGCCCGTGTGCGAAGATCTCGCGACGATGCCCCATCTGCTCATGGCCGGGCAAACAGGTTCGGGGAAATCGGTCGCAATCAACACGATGCTGTGCTCGATCCTGATGAAAGCCTCCCCCGATCAGGTACGCTTGATTCTGGTTGACCCTAAAGTGTTAGAGTTAAAGGTATACGAGGGTATCCCTCATCTCTTGATCCCTGTGATCACTGAGCCTGCTATGGCCCAAGGTGCGCTTCAGTGGGCCTGTGCTGAGATGGACCGACGCTACCGCATCATGGAGTTCGCTAAGATCCGCAACATCCAGGGGTTCAACGCCTATTGGCAATCCAAATCCGACCTCGAAAGAGTAGAGATCCGAAAACAATGCGACCTCCCTCAGCTAGCCGAACTTCCGTATCTTGTGATAGTTATCGACGAACTAGCCGACCTTATGCTGACAGGTTCCAAAGACGTTGAATCATCCATTCAGAGGCTAGCTCAAAAAGCCCGCGCCTGCGGTATCCATCTGGTTCTAGCTACCCAACGACCTTCCGTGGATGTCATCACTGGGGTAATCAAAGCCAACCTTCCAAGTCGAATCGCCTTCAAGGTGTTCTCGCGCACCGATGCGAGGACAATTCTTGACACCATGGGGGCTGAGCGTCTGATTGGTAAGGGCGACATGCTCTACCTGAGAACTGGTTCGACCAAGCTCGATAGAATACAAGGTGCTTTTGTTTCCGACAAAGAGGTCAACGACTTCATCCAGTCGATCAAAAATCAATCTCCCACGCTCTACGATGAAGAAGCTATCGCGTGGATCAATCAGTCAAAACCTGCGCAAAAAGAACCTTTTGGAAATGGCTACGACATGGACGGCAGCCTAGACGAATTTTGGCGTGAGTCCTGCCAAATCGCACAAACCCAAGGTGCCGTGAGCGCTTCGTTTCTTCAGCGGCAGCTCAAGATTGGCTACAATCGTGCCGCCCGGATCGTCGAGACAATGGAGAGCATGGGCCTGGTGACCAAGGCAGATGGAGTCAAACCCAGAAAGTGGTTGGCGTCGGCATCGGATGAAATACGCTGAGGCCAGGATTAACCCTACTGCGTTAAGTCGGGGATCAAGGTAAAAGGTTTTGGACTGTTGGAGTTCCAGGGAATGGCGCAGCTTGGGCCAGGAGTATGGCCCATAAACGCGGAGGGCAAATGGAGCGAAGCAGAATGAGAAGCGATCAATCCACATTAGGGGCAGGGTACGGGTCTGTCCTGGGTTTCAATTTGAGACAAATGCTCCGGCATC
>CAZOSN010000138.1:0-12236 GCA_964582405.1 uncultured Oligoflexales bacterium
TTACGGACGAAGAATTCGAGAAATTAATCTTCCAAGAATACATCGATGGCTTTATCCCAAAAAGTATAAATGAAATTCTCGTGACCCCAAGCCGATTGAGAAAACGCCTTCTTGAGGGATTGGACTTTCCCTTTGAAATTATCGGAATTGTCTTCTTGGATCTGGCTAAATTCCGTTGGAAAGCATCGTTCAAGATCGTCAAGCTGCACCGAGTGAATCGTAATCGGCAACTGCGACACGGGCGCATCGAAGGCCTGCTGAAGGGCATCTTCGATTTTTTTGCAGGTTTGCAGCTGATCATCATGATGGTCGCTTGCGAATAATTGCGAGGCCACCACTAGCGATGTAATTGAAATAAGTGGTCTAATGTTCATTGCATACTCCTTTGTTGGTGCAAATGATTGGTGCCAATCAAAATTGATTGAACAACTCTATGAAAAAACTCTTAGATTTACGGGCTCGAAAGTTCTCAGGATTTGGGTCTGATGACCCGAGAGTGTGAAGATCTTTTCAATGGATAAAAAATCTCCTGGCTCCTGACCGTGCTTTTGCCAATACCTCAGATCTGTTTTGAATGTCAACCTTTTTCAAACCGTTTTGCCACAACCATACTTAGGGCAAGTGAGTCGGAAACTTCACTCGTAGCGAGGTACTCTAAGCTGCTCCAATTCTGCGGCCTTGATCCATTCTTGATGGGCTCGTAGATTTCGCACCGCCATCAAGTACAGCTGCAAATCGTCCGGGACCTGAACAGCATAACTCAAAAAGCGATTAACCACCGGTGCGTACATCGCATCGACCGTACCAAAGTCTCCAAACAAAAAGGGTCCGCCGGATCGTTCAAGTTGGTGACGCCAGATTTGAAAGATTCGCTCTATATCGGAGCTGGACTTTTCCCTGTCAAACTCTACTTTATGTTTGTGCAGATCATGGGACAGGTGCTCGCGGAGAGCAAAAAAACCTGTCGCCATTTCGCATGACAGACTTCGAGCTTTAGCTCGTTTTTGCAGATCCCGAGGCCACATAGGTAATTCAGGAAATTTTTCCTGCAAGTATTCGGCGATTGCAAGTGATTCCCAAATCACCAAATCATCGTCAATAAGTATCGGTACGGTCCTACCTGCCCCAAACTTTAAGATAGTTGGTTTGGTGTCATCGGTATCAAGAGGAATCAATAGCTCATCGAAGGGTATGGAAAAATGCGTCATCAGTAACCAAGGCCGCAGCGACCAACTTGAATACCGTTTATTGCCGATGACCAGTTGCATTTATCGCTCCTTAGATTCACGAGCCGAAGTTACGTTCGAGTGAACCATGGTCGATATTCCCTCAAGAATATCTCCTCAAAGTCCCACAGTTTTCGAGTCTTCTATTTAAAGGTTATCTTACTTTTTCCAGTCTTTAACAACTGGGAATTGATCTTGTGACTGGCATGAGTCAGATCCCTGTCACTAACCGCTTTACGTTTGAATTAATTGAGCATCCTAGTCCTAAAACAAGCGTAGATTTTTTAGATTAAGTTGTAAAAGAAAGAGAAAAGCCCATAAATTGCAGGTTGCAATTTAAAACCCATTGAATTTTTCTTGAACTTAGGGAGAGTTTTCAAGTGAAGAAGATACATCGTAGAAATACTGAGGCAAAGAGAAAAATTGACGCCCGTCTAAAAAAGGGTGCCGCTCGAAAAAACAATTTGAAACCAATAATTTCTGGAAGATCAACAAAATATTAAACATCTGATCGCATCAGCGCCACACTGATCTTCCCTGCCAAAAACGGACACGAGTGCTACGCGACTCCTAACATTTTTTCTTTAGCAAACGCAACTGGTGTCTTGTAACCAATTGAGGAGTGAAGACGTTGCCGATTGTACAACCACACCACAGAATACTTGCATTACCAATGTTAAAGTTTGCTATCCCTGGCACCCATGGTTTGGTGATGGAAGCGGTGTGAGTCGAGAGGCTCCCGCACCGTTTAAAGAGGGGCTGAAGGTGAGATTCCTTCGGCCTACTCAACAAAAATAGGTCCGTTGTGTAAGATTCCGCGTTTCCATCCTTCTTTGGTAAAAATATGCATCGCAGCACCACGGAAGCGCGGAAACGCGGAACAAAAATTTTTCGCAAAGCTGATTTATTTGACTATATCGCCTCGCAGCCTTCTTTATTTGATCTTAAATGTAAGAGTCTGGTAGTTCACATCGGGGCAATAGATCCCATCGATGTAGTCTGAATCCAGAGGATCTTTATTGTAGTAACAGTCGGTATCATCGATATCGCTAGATGACTTCACCTTGGAGTTAGAAAGATCGGTGTAGGAGATAAGTTTGCTTAGATCATATTTCACTTCGAGAGTGATATCGCCACCCTCTGGAATTGTTACTGGGGTCATGGCTTCGTAATTGCCGATGGGCGAACAGAAAAACTGCTCCCGACTTTCGGTCATGCTACCGGCTTTGAACGAGAGGTTTGCCACGGAGCTTGTTTCGGGGTATCCCCAGGTCCCATCGGCCTTCTGT
Source organism: uncultured Oligoflexales bacterium (assembly GCA_964582405.1). Classification (GTDB taxonomy): domain Bacteria; phylum Bdellovibrionota_B; class Oligoflexia; order Oligoflexales; family Oligoflexaceae; genus CAZOSN01. The sequence goes on from CAZOSN010000138.1 coordinate 2,516, forward strand.
ACGTCGGCGCACATCACCATGCTGACCCAGCTATAGTCACCCGGAGGGACTGGCCAGGTTTGGGAATTTAACGTGGCATTGACTTTATCAATACCGTCGGTCAGATCAATCCAGGCATTGTCCTCTGCGGGTTTGCAGCCGTGTTCATCAAAATAGCTGTATTCCTTGCCGTCGATCTCCTTTTTGCCTTCTTCGCCCGGACAGTTTTTTGCGCCCCACACCATGAAACCACCGTTATTGCTAGTTCCAACCCTAACAGCAATTGGCCGAACTTTGAGTAAAGTCGGATTAATAGACGACGTTACCCCATCCAATGCGAACGCTGCTTCTGCTTTTGCAAACTCGACGCGGACATTACTGCTATCGCCCTTCTTATCGGTGCCGCACGATACTATGCTCGCAAAAAACAAAGGCAAAATGATCGATGAATGGTATTTCATGGCAAAACTCCCTAGACTAACTTCCTCACGACGCGATTTACCTTCGGCTTATGCAGGGGAGAGTTTAGCGTTCTTTGCGGCATAAATTGCCGACTTGTTTCACTATATTTGGCCGTCCGGGTCTATAATCTTATTATCAGTTCAGAGGTTAGGTGCCTCTATTCGCTAAAAAATGTCGAAGTCGTACGCCGCGAAGATTCTGAACTCGAGACTATAGAGGCGCGCTGATTACTGAGCTGGCTCGGCTTTGGTATCAATAGAAATAGATCTGCTAACGTGATTAATTTTGAGATTTTAACAAAGCAAAAGAAGATTGAAGCAAATCATCTTGAATCCGAAAAAGAACGTCTTCTTGATCTCTATCAAGCAGGGTCTATCAGTCTAAAAGAAATTGAGGTCCGCTTAGCCAAGATTCGCGCAAAGATAAAAAATAATGATGATGAACAGAAATTACTTCAAATCAAAATAGGGCAGCAACAAGGTCATTTAAAGTTGATTGAGCAATTTGAAGTTTTCAGTACCAAGCTAAAAGACAAGCTTAAAAATACGGACTTTGAAGTACGAAAGGAAATTGTTAGACTGCTGGTGTCGGAGGTCATCGTGGATACAATAAAAGACGAGTTAACCATTAAGCACATCATTCCAGGTGAAAAATTGTATCGATTGTGTCCGAGGGGTAAATTCGCCGTGCCTCGCAAACCTATTTCTGCACTATGCGTTCGATGCCTGGATGGGTCGATCGTTTCCGGGAGTTCTCTGGTGCCGTTATGCGGACGATGGACTCGTACATTGCAAAACTGAGCAAGAAGCGCTCGCCATTCTAGCGGCGCTTGAGGCGAGGTTTGCTGAGTGCGGCCTAACTCTGCATCCAGATAAAACGAAGATTGTGTACTGCAAGGACGGAAGTCGAAAGGGCAAATATCCGAACGTGAAATTTGATTTTCTCGGTTATACCTTTCGACCACGCACTGTGAAGAATAGCAAGCGTAACAGCATGTTTGTGAGCTTTACACCAGCTGTCAGCTCGACGGCCCTTAAGACCATGCGCCAAGCAACACGTTGCTGGAATGTACGCAACAGAACGGATCTTAGTCTTGATGATATTTCCCGGAAATATAATCCCATTCTTCGAGGATGGGTTGAATACTATGGAAAATTTCATCCTTCGGCGATGGATCCGGTATGGGGCCATTTCAACAAGACTTTAGTAGCATGGGCAATGCAGAAGTATCTGCAGTTGCGAGGGCACAAAACGCGGGCAGGTCGATTTGTGGAAGGAGTCGCGAAGCGCCAGCCAGGACTTTTCATTCATTGGCAGCAAGGGAAATTAAGTGTGTTTGCTTGATGGGAGCGGTGTGAATCGAGAGGTTCCCGCACCGTTCTGAGAGGGGCTGGAGGGTGAAATTCCCTCCGGTCTACTCGCCAATTCAGAAATCGACTGCCATAACACCCACCCCCCATCAGTTCCATATCCGGCCCCGACCGGCTTGCTGCCCCGGCTCCCGGTCCCGACCGGCTAGCTGCACCAGCTTCGGTTCCAACCCGGATTCTCGGGATTTGATTCAAGGTATCAAACCTATTTCGCGCGCAGACCAATATATAGATGCCGACAATTCAGATGCGTTTCAGGCAATAACGCCACATTTCTCGACTACCCTAATGATGATTCATTAGAACAAATAATTTGAATGCATCGGGGAACCGCTGTAGATCCCTTCCCACGGTCAGGAGGCAAGGACTTCGAGTACCCCAAGCCCTCTCGGCGCCAGTCCCAGCGCTAATCCTGAGAATCTCACGAGCCCGTATTTTCAAATCACTAGAGTAAAAAAAAATCGTAACGAGAAATCAGTCTCGATCGATCGTATTAATGTCATTATGGAGTATGAGACATGAAAGCAATTTTAAGCGGTGGACTTTTGTTGGGATCAATGATTTTGAACAGCGGTTTTGCTCAGGCTAGTACCTTTGTTTGCAGTTCCTTGGACGAAGCCTACGCTGAGTTTCAAATCAATCTGGAATTCACAGAAGATGGTCAAAAAAGGGCGAGCTTCTTCGATAACGACACTTGGACAGACCTCACCTGTGAAGATAACGAAAAATCTTCAAATTACCCAGCTCCAGACTTTCGCTGCACAGAGAAGCCCAATTCACATCGTGCTGTAAACATTACGTTCGAGTGGATCGGGAAAAGCCTGCAATTGAAGGCCAATCATGTTGAGCTGTACTTCCGCGACAATTCGCTTGTTAAATTGGATTATTCCTGCCGTCCAGGTCGCTTCTATTAAGACCAAATTTTGAAAGTGATGTCTCTAGGATTCTGCGTTGGCCCTCCCGGTACCTTCAAGCTTAAGGAAAATTGGGCGGGCGACGTCAAATTTGTGGCTCCTGACTTGGTTGAAGGCACCCTCAAAAGGGGCTACGAGTTTTTTCCCTCCCTGGCCCCGGATTCCCTAGAGCGGCTTATTTGAAATTTCTTATTGCCGAGATCCACCCCTTTGCCGATGGCAACGGCAGGATATCCCACATTGTGCTGAACCGCGTTATGCTGTTCTGAGCTAATTGGGAGGCTTTACCAAAGCATCCCAAAGCAAAGCAGGGGGATCGACTCAGTACTTGCAGAACGGCTGGATCAGTCAAGGTGTAAACGACCAGCGCGGTTGCTTAGAGTCTCAGACCGTCGATGAAAAGTCTAATTTGGGCCTTTAATGATTCTTCGGGTACACCAGAAACCGATGCATTCATGAGTCCCTGAAAAAAAGTCACAATGCAAGCTGCGACAGTACCTACCTGCAAGTCTTTAGATATCTCACCTTGCTGCTGAGCTTGCCTTAGCTGCTTAGTCAGTATGGATTCAAAATTGTCGCGCGTCTGAGCGATAAATCGGAAGAGGTCAGGGTCGGCAACCGCCTCGCTCGTAACAGCATTAAAGATATAGCACCCCTTGGGGACTTGGCCGGACTTGTAGCGTTCGATACTATAAGTTAGAAATACGTAAAGCCTTTTGGAAACCGGCCAGGGACTTCTGAATAATTTGTCAAACTGCTCTTCAAATTCCTGGCTATAGCGGGCCATGGTCTCGATATAGAGGGCCTTCTTATTTTTAAAAGAGTTGTAAAAGGATCCATTAAGAATCCCCATAGCCTCGAGAAGGTCCTTAAGAGATGTATTCTCATAGCCCTTGACCCAAAAAGTCCTCATTGCCTTCTCTAAAATTTCGCTGTCATCAAAATTTCTTGGTCTGGCCATGGTCCGTCTGTCATTGTGTTTTTTTCTCTGCGGATCCCGCAATTCACTTCAGCACTATACCGTTTTTTAAAAATTGAGCAACCACTCAAAAATGATCAGTTTTGGCTAGATGCGCTAGGGAAAACCAAACCAACTTCCCGTATCACACATCTATATTTTCGTTTAATTTACAGTCCATTATAGAATTTGAGTAAACACTCAAAAATAAATCTTGAAACTGACTTGGGTCATCCTGTAGTCATCCTATCGCCACGAAGAGCGGAGAGATTCAGATTCAATGAAACGACTGGCACTCTTTGTGATAGCCGCAATAAAATTATGGAGAGCACCATGTTTGCACCAAGCGGACTAAAAATCGACCTTCGCAAAATCAGCGATTTATCTCCATCGGAATGCCGTGAAATCAGTAGGTTCATTCAAAACCACTCGCTATTGACAGAAGATTATGTCTCCCGCGAGTTTTTAAGTTTTCAAAATCGCGACATCATGATCGGCCGTGTCTATACCGGCAAGATAAGACTTGTTTTTTCCATGGATTTTGTGGCGACCAGTCGTGCAAGTTACATATATTGGGGCGATCTGATCAAACACCAAGACTTTCGGAGCATCAATCTCGGCTCCCTTTTCTTTAGGTATCTTTTGGCTAAAGAAGGCATCATAAAACTTTTTCTAAAGCCTAAGTCCTTTGCCACCTTTTGCTACAACCCTCGGATTCTAAATCTAGGCCCAAATTATCTCCAGCAGTATTCTCTTTTCGATCGCAACATTGACCACAAAGTCTACCGAGACTGTCTCGACCAACTTAATCTATTAAACAAGACCGATAGAGGATTCTTTCAAGACAAAGCAATAGCTGGTCAGACTGAAATTGATCAACGTCATCGATACCAGACAAAGAACAAGTGTCTTAACGATTTCTTCTATGAAAATGTGCTAAAGCGCAAGTCGGACGGCAGAGTCTATTTTACTGGTCGATCTCTCGCAGTCGTCTGGCACTATCGTCCCACCGATATCTTTTCTGCTCTATCAGGTTTTTTTAGGGTTTGGATTAGTCACAGAAGGCGTATCACTTATGCATAATCACGAAACTTTACTCAAGCACAAAGCGGACTATGAAAGGTTTTCGCGGGAGATGATCAAGTCGGATTTCTTCCAGGATTTAGTAAGAAACAACAAAGCTTACCGACACGTGATGCGCTTTGCTATCAATATTGGATTCTTTTCACTCCTGATCTACTCAATTCAAGTGGCATTCGCCTATAATTGGCTGATTGGTACTTTGGTTTTTCCGTTCTACCTTTACTTTCAGGGATTGGTAATCGCGGGATTTATGGTGCATTCTCATGAATTCACCCATCATCAGATTAAAAATAGGCGGCTAAACGACGCGTTAGGCATCATCTCGGGAATCTTTAGCTGGATTAATTACTACAGTTTCCAGCATGCCCATATCCTCCACCATAGGAATATTGGCAACATCGATTCACCCGAAGCCGGGGCCCCAATCTCTAAAACTGGTCAGGCTGATATCAAGCACACAGACAAGTCTCACTTATTAGGCAATAAGATATTTTCATTCTCTATTCTTGGATGGTTTTTGACTTCGTGGCCGTTGTATATTTACTTCGGCGACTATTGTAGCTGGATCTTGCCATTTAAACAAAAAGGTCATATTGATCGCCGGAGTCTTCTGACATTCATAGTATTCGTCGCTCTGAACATCACAATGCTTGTCATCGCTCCTATTGGTTATGTGATCTTGTATCTTATACCCGTCCTAATCGGTGGCAATCGCATTTTGCTCATAACTTCAATGCATCACGCCCATGAAGCCTCCGTTTTTATGAACAAAGATCATCACAATGCCTACAATATAATTATGTCAAATACAGATCGAGACTATGGCCTTGTGATCAACTTTTTCATGCTCAACAATGGCTATCACATCGCCCACCACATGAATCCAAGAATCCCCTACTATGACTTCAAGAAAGCCACGGACTATTTGCGGGCTCATATTCCGGATCACCTGGCCTACAACTATTTTCCAAAAAGCCGCTTCTACCGTGACTTCATTGCAGGATTGTATGAAAAGCGTCTAGATGACAACCCTGAATTCTATCGTCTGAAATACATCAGTCACACCTAATAGGATTGGATTAGTATACCAATGCACCACAAGACCCTTAAAAATTGGCCTGACAAGACCTCTATCGATCCTAAGATCCTAGCGAATCTACCATCTCTCCGCCGGATTCGACAAATAATCCCAGACGATCTCCTGCGGTCGAGCACCGCCTGTTCCAGCTACTACCTACTTCGTAGCTATGCAATGTGGATTATTCTAGTTGCGATCATGACTCTTCTCAGTTCATCCGAATACAGATCTGTTATCTACCCAATATATATCATAGCAAGCGGCATAGTGCTTTGGGGTATCTTCGTCATTGGTCATGACGCAGGACACGGGTCTTTTAGTCGAAGACCATTCATAAATGAGTTGGTGGGGCAGATGACACATTCGCTCACACTAATAATTCCTTATCGGGCCTGGCAAATATCTCATCGACTGCACCACAAATTTAACGCCAATCTTGAAAAAGATCAGGTAAAGAACTTCATGCCCCGAGATTCAATCAAGGCGCGAATCCTTGCCGCCTACCCAATGTTCACAGGAATTGCCTACTATTTGTATCTTGCAGGAATTTTTGGTCCAAACCACTATCGAATTGGCAAGAAAAGTCCGCCAGACGATATTGCAGCGGCGGTGTTCTATCGCGAACTAGAAACTCACAGAATTTCTACAATCCTGTCGCTGTTGGTCGTTGTTGTTTCGATCGCCCTTCAACTGTATGCGATTAAAATTTTCGGAATTTTGCCAGTTATTCTCTACTACTACCTTCCACTTCTTGTCGCCACAACTCTATTAGTCTGCATCACTTTTTTGCAACACTCAGACGAGAACCTGGTTTGGTACGCAGATCACAATTGGAATTTCGTCAAGGGCGCTTTGATGTCTGTCGATCGAGACTACGGGTTGATTCATGGACTAACCAATCATGTAGGTACTCATCAAATCCACCACCTAATTTCCTCGATTCCTCACTATAATCTTGTTGAGGCGACCTATCACTTCAGACTTCGCTACCCGGAACTCTATCTGCAAAGAACCGATTCGGTTTTTATGGCACTGATTCGCAATACCTTTGACCTAATAAAGTATTCTCACTGGAACAGCCACGAAAGTGAAGTGAGTATTGCTCTCAGAAAATCGCAGCCTAAGAAATTCCTAATAACAAAGGTATTGTCATGATTCGCTTTAGCCTCCGCCAATTCCCAAATCAATGAACTCTGAGGTGGCCCTAAAATTCCGGACACTCAGCTAGCGATATCTTGCTCAAATTCGTCAGGTGCCTTGTAATCAAGTGCCGAGTGCAAACTCAACCTATTGTAGTATACCTCCACGTACTCAAAAATAGCAGCTTCTGCCTGGTCGTGATCAGCGAATATCGTACCCCTGACTAGTTCAGTTTTTAATCGCCCGAAGAAGCTTTCCGCAGTGGCATTGTCATAGCAATGATTGGCGCCCGTCATGCTTTGCTTGAAATTCGCCTTCTTGAGGCGTCGGCGAAACTTTTTCGACTTATATTGGCCGCCCTTATCGCTATGGAAAATCGCGCCTTTACCCGGTTTGCGGGCCTTCTGCGCCATCTCGAATGCTGCGATTACCAAGCTGGCCTTCATATTATTTTGCATGCTCCAACCCACAACCTTTCGGCTATAAAGATCGATTATTATGCATAGATACAACCAACCGATTTTTGTTGCGACATACGTGATATCGGACACCCAAATCTGGTTGATGCCATTTAGCGCCGCGTCTTTGACGAGGTTGGGGCTGTCAACCAAAAGAGCGTCCGGGATGGTCGTCACCTTAAATGCCGGTGGTGTGTACCCCTCGATATTCAGCTCCTTCATGCGGCGCTCGATCCGATTGACTGAAATTTTTCGGTCTTGGCCCTTGTTGATCGCTTTAGCAATTCTACGACGGCCATATCTAGCGCGATTGAGGTCAAAGACTTGACCGACAGTTCGTCTAAGCTCTTCGTTCTCGGCACTTCGTTGAGACGGTACAGGCTTGAGCCACTCTTAATATCCGGACGTGGAAACTTCCATGACTTTGCATAGTGCAGCGACAGGGTAGTTTTCGCATTCCGATTTTATGAACTCAAATCGTCTTACTTTTGGCTCGCGAAGTAAGACGCCGCCTTTTTTAGGATTTCATTCTCCATGCGAAGGCGCTTCAGCTCGTCCTTCAGACGCAAATTTTCTTCCAGAGCGTCGAGGCGCTTTTCAGCCTGCTCAAACTCGTCATCGGCGAGTAGTTCAGAACGCCACTTCGAAAGATATTGTGCAGAAACCCCGAGAGAGTCAGCCACCTCGGATACTGTAACTCCTTCTTTGGTGGTCATCAACACAGCTTTTTTCTTAAATTCCAGCGGGTAACTATTCCTGGCTTTCTTGCGTCCCATCTAAACCTCCGTAAATGATTGGTCATTATACAGAGTGTCCGGAGAAATGGGGCCACTTCATGATTTTTGCCCGACCTCAACAAGTAGGGATGAAAATATTGAAAGAATTAGATGGGAGTTGCTTTCACATAGGGTTGATTGACGGCTAATGTGCGGATCATCTCTGCGCGGGTCTTGCGCCTCTAGGCGGCATCGGAGGGAGTATCGCCGGACGCAAGCTACCTTTTTATGGCTTTATGACGAGGGAAAACATCGACCGCGCTATCTGTTCACCCACGAGCATGAAAGATCGCCGAGAAGGAGAATATCAAGACCATCAAAGCCTCAAACCGCCTAGCAGAGTCACGTATAGCCCAGTCGAAATCTAGGCCTCGGTTGCGCAATAGCCTTAAGTCGCAGCCTTGGTATGACCGGTCGCACGTTTCTTGAGCTGAGTCAGGTTCAATCAATACCTGACCGGTTTTATCGACACTCCAAGTCCTAATGCCTCGCCAGCGGCTCAGGGCACTCGCTGGCGCTTTTAGCGACAGCGACTAACTGACTAAATTCTAACAGTTTTCATCTCTTATGCAGCCATCTGTCAATATATTATTGTTTATAAATATAAAAATGTTATATTGATGATTGTATTTGTCCCGATCGAATACATCCATCGTTATTCCTCGGTTAACAAGTGAAAAGGACTGGCAAAAATGGATTCATCTCTAAAATCAGCTGGAAAACGGTCACGCCCTTCAAGCAATTCATCATCCCCGGCGCTAAAACGGTGTAAAAAACAGGCCCAGCAAATCAGTGCGCCCAGTACATCAGCAGCTAATTTGATCCTCAAAAATCGCTCCGAGATGATTAAATCGGCAACAAGCGACTTCATATCTCCATCAAAGTCTCCAGACGGCGCAGAGCTAGAGCGCCTGACACGCTACAAAAGTCCATCGGACAGCCAGGACTGTTCCCAACTGGCACTATTGCAAGCAGTAGAGAGATATCTGCACCACCGCAATCAAAACGACGAAGCCTTCGATCTGAATGGCATGTGTAAGGGACTGAACGCTTGCTGGGCCCTGGATTGTTTTCGAGGCTACTACTATCGCTTGGACCACTTGACAAAGGATGCGTTGGCTCAGGATCTGACTAATCTACCGCCGCACAATTTTATTGAGGAACTATTTAATGACATCATTGTATTGAATGCCCGCGGTGAGTTTGACGGCGGACCCGAAACCCAACAGCCTCTTGCGAGTGTCACGGGTCTCAGTCTAGAACATCTCCCACCCCAATGCCTTGACCAAGACGAATTTCGTGATTTTCTACAGAAGCTGATGCACCCTAACACCCATATAGACATGCGAACTGTCGATCACAATATTGGTTTTTTCTGCTACGAAGATGGTCAAGGTCGACATGTGTTGTGGCGGGATCCCAACAACCTGAAAGGATGTGAGGAAATTGATTGTGAGGAGGCGCTTTAGATGATGGCATCACGGCTATTTTTGATCAACTTCG
>CAZOSN010000139.1:0-12235 GCA_964582405.1 uncultured Oligoflexales bacterium
TAATTATTTAGCAAGATTTTTTCAACAGCAACACTCAAGCCGGGTGGCGGGGTCTATGCCCCGAGACCCAAAACACTGATAGCTAGAGCTACCCAGCCAACGATAAAAGCAAGGCCCCCGAAAGGCGTGAGGAATCCCACCGTACGCCATGTCGTGAGGGAGAGGGTATAGAGGCTACCTGAAAATAAAAGAATCCCGACCATCAGAGCAATCGCCGAGACTTTGAGCGCAGTAGAATCGATCCGGGTAGCTACCACGCCAACACCAACCAGGGCTAGGGCATGATACATCTGATACCGAACCGCAGTTTCAAATATCGCAAGGTGTTCAACTGATATCTTATCCTTGAGACCATGAGCGCCAAATGCACCGAGGCCTACGCCCAACGCAGCAAATATCGCGCCGACGAATATGTAGTGAGTCCATTGCATAAAAAAAAATCCCAGCAAAATAAGCTGGGATTATAGATTAGCGCATGGAAAAATTCCAGGATTTTGGAACTTCGTATTAGACCATCAGTTGCACCGCGGGGTCGCCTGAGCCGCACCGCTCAATGTGAAGCCCAATGTTCTTGTTTCATTGATGGTAAAAGTATGCACAGGATCACCTGGGCAAACAAGGTTGGCAGCCGCCGCACCAGAGCTAGCCGTGCCAGTAAAAGCAGATGCCGTGGAACCTGTTACTGAATATTCGTAACGTGGAGTTGTTGCCGAGCAAGGCGTAAAATCCAGGCCCAAAGTCTTGGTATCGGTTTGGGCATTTGCTCCGCAGTTTTTTGAAGCTGGCGCCGTCGCGGCCGACGAAGAGTCGTGGCCCGCTCCGGCGAAGTCGAGGTAGGTACCGCTCTCTAGTCTGTAGGATTCTTCCAGGGTGTAGATATGGTTCAGCATGTTTGATGCTTCAGCCATCCGCGCCTTGGCTTGAAATTTTTGAAATTTTGGAATTGCCATGGCTGAAAGAACCCCTATGATCCCAACCACGATCATAAGCTCCACCAGGGAGAACCCCTGCTCGCCATTTACTCGTTGTAGTCTGAAATTAAAGCCATGCATGATGCTCTCCTCGATGTCAGCGTCGCAATATTCAAAGCTCCGAGCCAGAAGCCCGTGTACCTATGACTGCTTATCGGTTATAGTCTTTTTGATCTTTATGGCTGGCGAAAAAAAAAATTTTATATAGTTATTTCAGACATTTAAGTTTACTTGAGTTCCTTAAGCTCACGCTCGAACCCTCCAGACAGGATGGGGAATCGGCACCAGGTTTTGGGGTCTAGGCTTTCATCATCGACCAAAAATGAGGGGGCATAGCGCTCGCGCTTCCACTGATGACGCGACCAGAGTACCAGAAATCGCTCCACAAATTCCTTCAGCCGATCAGCGTCGTACTGCGGATAATCGCGCTGGATTGCACTCAAAATCGCATGGGGCGGTAGGAGATCACGAATGAAAAGCCTTTCGATCTTTGTGAGGATTTCGTATGGCATTAGATCTTTTTCATCGGATTGATCAAACTCTTTTGGTCGAAGCTCGGCCGTAGGTGCTTGCTTAATCACATGGCGGAGAGCGGGAATCGGTCCAAGTCCATGAGTGCATTCGTAACAGGCCCATCGTAGCCATTGCAAAAGGTAAGCTTTGTCGATACCACCCAATGGAGCGAGACCTCCAGCCGTGTCTCCGTCCATCGTCGCATAGCCAACAGCAACCTCGCTTCGGTTGGATGTCGCAAGCAGCAGAGAGCCATTGAGATTGGCCAATAGCCAGACCATCGGAGCTCGGGTTCTAGCCTGAATATTTTGCAAGGCAAGATCATCTGTTTGCCACGATAACGGGCGCCCCAAGACTTGCTCCGCGTTTTTCGTATAGAAATCAACAGCGTCTTGCACATTGATCTCGAAATGACGGGATTCTAGCGCACGGGCTACCTCAGCTGCGGCTTGGCGGGTAATCTCCGAACTCTGGTCCGTGGCCTGATATACCGTTGTCAAAGCTTGTCTGATCCAAGCTCTGGCGTCGCTCTGGTCTGGATTCATTCCCTTGAGTCTGACTTTTGCGGCAAACTCTTGTGGCCCAAGTTCTTGCAGAGCGCATCGAATCATATGCGCTACCAAAACGCATACAGCTGAAGAATCGCAACCTCCCGACAGCGAAACCGTAAATCCCTGAGATTTCGACTTGCGCCAGTAATCAAAAAGTCCAAGCATTTCCGCGAACAAGAATTCTTCTTCTTTGCTCAGAGACTTATGAGGAAGCGGCTCGTTTCGAAAAACGCGACTCGCCTGTGGCAAGGGTTGAACAACGTTTATTTCATGCGCAGAACCCATAGAGGCTTGGGCGGGCTCGGTACGATTTTTAATTTTATAGGCATGTATGGTTGCGGTATTGACTGAGGCATAGGTGATGTAACCATCGGCAAAACCAAAAATCGGACCTCGGGCTTCGATGCGGCCTTGAACACCGATCAAAACCCCACCATCATAAATCATCCGACCCGCTTCGAGACCAAGCACATTGGTGTGAATATAACATGCCTGCAAGGATCGACTGTTGTCTGTTACCATCGCTTCTCTTGTCGCATATTTCCCAAAGGCAAAATGCGATGCGCTTGGATTTGCAATGATGTCTGCTCCCTGTAGGGTATGCCTTGCTGCGGCACGTTGGGGACGCCAACCTTCTTCGCATATTTCTATTGCCAGACAAAAATTTGAAAACCTATAACGGAGGTCGCCGAATGGAACAGAACGGCCACAGAACGTGGCCTGTTCCGATTGACCAGCTATTCCCGATGTAAACCACCTATTTTCGTAATGAACTCCCTCGCGAGGTAAGTCTTTTTTTGGATTAAGCCCGAGTATTTGTCCGTCCTGGATTACTGCTACGCAATTATAGAGCGCCCCTTGATGGTAGACTGGCAGTCCTATTACAGCCACAATCCCCATGGTCTCTTTTAAAAGCTCGCCAAGACTCTGCTCTGCCATGACTCGTGCATGCTGGCTATAAAACATGTCCTCGCAATTGTAGCCCGTGATGCAAAGTTCGGGAAAAACCACCACGGATGCACCATTACCTCGGGCCTCGCGCAAAAAATGGCAAATGCGGTCTCGGTTGCCGTCCCAGTCGAGGGGAGTTTGGTTGAGGCAAACTCCTGCGACATTGATCAGTTGCTCGGCCACAATGGTTGTCTCCTAGAGGTTTGATTTTATTTCTATAATACCATGCCAGCGACCGACATTTTAGATGTCATTGGAAATATCTGCGCCAATTGAATATCAGATTCGCGCGTTGATTCGAATCTCTTTTCACAGGAAATCTCATGGCGGCCACATTGATAAAGTCTGCTACCTCCGATGGTCTTGACTCCAATATCATCACCATCGAATCAAAAAAAACACCTGGTTTCGCGGGGATCCAGCTGATTGGTAATGCCACAGAGATTTGCCGGGACGGCAAGGAGCGAGCCAAAACCGCACTTGAACAACTGGGTTACGTCATGCCTCCGAGCAGGGTTCTTGTCAATCTTGCTCCTGCCGACATCCGCAAGGACGGCAATCATTTTGACTTACCTATCGCCGTGAGCCTTGCTCTCCTTCTCCGCGAACAGCATCAGCTCCACCATGACCCAAGCCAGTGGCTTTTCGCTGCCGAACTCAGCCTTTCAGGAGAACTGAGACCGACACGTGGGATCGTATCGTTCGCTCTCTCAGCTGCAGCAAGTGGCCTCAAAGGAATCGTGCTTGCCCGCAAAAACTTTGCGGAAGTCGCTATGGTTACAAAACTTGGGGGACGGTCGTTTGAGAATTTTCAGATCCTTGCATTCGATCATATTAAGGATATTCTTGGCTGGCTCGATTCGGGGCAAGAACCGCTTAAGTTTGCTGAGATCGAAGCGCCCTGTGATGCCGTCGAGTCAGATTTCTGCACGTTTGATGATATGCTTCTGTTGCCTGAACAGCGACTTGCGGCGGTTGTGATTGCCTCTGGCATGCATTCGGCTATGTTTTGCGGAAGCCCGGGTTGCGGTAAATCAATGATGGCCGAGCGGTTGACCAGCTTGTTACCAAAAATGGATCGTCGCGAACACCTTGAAGCCCTAAAAATCCAAAGTCAGTCTTACCGATCGATATCGGACAGCATCCTTAAAGGGCGACCAGCATTCCGGAGTCCCCACCATCAGACCTCTGCTGCGGCTATTCTAGGGACTCCCGAAAGCCCTGGTGAGTTGTCGCTAGCTCATGGCGGAATATTATTTTTAGATGAGTTTCCCGAATTCCGGCGCGATATCATCGAGTCGCTCCGAGAGCCCTTGGAAACCCATAAGGTGCAGGTTTCCCGCGCCCGCAAAAAAGTCACGTGGTTTTCGCAGGTTTTGCTGGTTACTGCCCGCAACAATTGCCCTTGTGGGTTCTTCGGCTCAAAAAAACGTCTATGCTCGTGCCCTCTCCAGAAACGCTTGGCTTACCTTGCGCGTCTTTCGGGTCCCATTCTAGATCGAATTGATATCCATATTAATTTTCCAGAGTTTAACGACGATAAGTCATCAATTCTGCGTGCGCTTAACCCGCAGCGAGAATCTCAGACTGCCTCCATGCGAAACCAGGTCGTTGCGGCACGTAAACTCGCAGTGGAGCGCAATCGGGAATTTGGTTGCCTCCTTAACCGCGATCTTAAGGCACAGCATCTAGTCCGGGCCTCCGGCCTAGCGGAGAGTGAATTTGGTGATCTGATCGAAGCAAAAATCAAGCATGGCTCGTCGGTTCGCTCAGTCATTAAATCCCTCAAGGTAGCACGAACAATAGCCGACGTAGATCAAAGTCAGGTCGTTCAGGCTCAGCATTTCGAGCAAGCCTGGAGGTGGCAGCATGACAATGCAGCTCGCGAGCGAGGGGAGATTACCGCTGTATCAGAGCTTGCTCAGTAAAGGATAGCAAACCTTGCGCGCTACCTGAACGGATCTATTGACAATGATCCTCGGCGAGATTGAGATCAAAGTAGTGGCCGCCGGTTGCACGCGGGAGTTTGACCAACGCGCCTGAAAGTCCTGAAGGGCGATGTTTGGAGGATCCTCGCCACAGCGTGGCGATATGAATTTTTCTTTTTTGGGCCTCTCGAATCCATTCCGAAAGCAGGTCTCCGGTTACACGGCTCTGCTTATCCAAAATAAGGATCACATCCTGACCGATCATCGCCTCGCCGATCCCATTTAGTTCGTTTATATCAAACACGGTGTAGGCATCGGGCCTCATGCCAAGGGCGGTGGCTAGCGCGCGGTCAGACGGAAGGAAGTAATCCGTTTTGTTGTTAATTTGGACAAGCAAAGGTCGATCAGCTAGAAAGGCTTCAAATACTTGGTTGAGTAGAAGTCGTTTTCGTTCATCTGGATTTTCGATTTCTGGTACAGAGTCTACTACATGTGAGATGTGACTCTTAAGCCTACTGCAAAACATCCGTTTTGGTGTGGCGACTGACGACGATCTTTCCTGGGTATCGCTTGCGCTGCTAGGCGAAATTCCCATACTCCAAAGGGAGACAAGCACGGCAATAAAAAGGCGAATCATCAGGCGGCTCCAAACAGTCCACATCCATCAACAGCCGAGGAAATGCAAGGATACTGCCAGATTTTTTCTGTTAAAATTCAGATGGTTATAATTATACGTGCCGATCTTACTTTGTTCACACTGATCATTTTAGCAACAGGTCGCGGGTAGGATCTCCGGAAATGGACCCTCTTGTTTGGCTAGAGGCATTCGAGAGTTCGTTTGGTGCTGGGGAAAAACTTGGCCCGGACTTGGACACACTATAATGCTAAAATAGAGAATGGACACAACAAGGAGGCTGCCTTGAGTCACAACGACTTGACTATCCTGCGGACCCAAATTAGAGCCGTAGACGAGAAAATTATCGAAATGATCAAAGAGCGTATGAATCTCTCTCGTGAGATAGGGCGGGTAAAAGACGCAAATAGAATTCCCATCAAGGACTTCGCAGTAGAAAAACAGGTTATCGAAACCGCACGGACCAAGGCGAATGAAGCTAATTTGTCGGAGGATCTCGCTGAAAAAATTTTCAAAATCCTCATCGAGCATTCGGTCATGCTTCAGGAGGAGACCAGCCAAACCTCGATCCTTAAGCCATCTTTGGGCATGAAAAAAATTGTAGTTATTGGCGGTAAAGGCCAGATGGGACAATGGTTCGGCCATTTTTTAGCCTCTTTGGGACATGAAGTGTCAGTTTATGATCCGTCGCCCTGCCAAGTGCCCTTTGCCACGGTTGAATACCTACCTAAAGCGGTCGCTGATCAGGACATGATTGTGCTTGCCACACCCATGACTAAGACGCCGCAAATTCTCATGGAACTTGCTCAACTAAAGCCGCGCGGTCTAATATTTGATTTGTGCTCACTGAAATCACCCATTGCAGTGAGTGTTGAGCATGGCATCAAGAAAGGCTTAAACATGGCTTCCATTCATCCCATGTTTGGACCTCATGTAAAGACACTGGCTGGACGGAATATCGTCCTGTGCTGCCACCCCGGATTTAAACGACTCGGCGACATTGAAAACTTATTTGCCCAGTGCTCGGCAAACCTGATCAAAATTGATTTTAACGACCACGATAGACTGATGAGTTATGTGCTCGGCTCCGTGCATTTTCTAAACCTATGTTACGCCCGAATGGTTGCCCTTGGCCCCTTTTCGTTGTCCGATCTTATGAAAATTGCAGGTACTACTTTTCGCCAACAATTGGCTGTCACCCAAGATGTCGCATCCGAAAACTCTGACTTGTATTTCGAGATTCAGACCTTGAATCATGAAACTCAAGGCATCATAAAAAATCTAGAAAAATCGATGGCCGAGTTTAAGCATTGGATCGAGGGTGATGAGCGTAGCTTGTTTACTGAGGCGATGAAGCAATCGCAGAAATTCTTCTCAGGCTGATTGCTTTTCTTCTTCGGCAGCCGGAGGTGGAGCCGCGAGTGCATCTTCAGATCCCACATTAGATACGGCAGGCTGGGCCTGATCCGCATATTCCTCGTGAAATGCCTTTTCTACCATTTCCCAATACTTGGCTTTGTTTCCCTTTGACGACACGGCCATAAACCTTGCTTGCCATACGTCCGGTTGATCAGGTATGGATGCGGTGTGGGTAATTTCTGCGAGGATATCCCCGTGCCAAATCTTGCTTAGGAATGGATGTTCCAATTTAAGCCGATTACCCTTCATCACCGGAAATTTAAGCTGAATGATTCCCCCGGTTTCATCAAGTCCAAGAAGCTTGGCAGGTGCTTGATAGTTGCAGCCGAGGTTTGCGGCCTGATGCGCCTTAGACATGTCACCCAGGGCCCCCGTTGAAGCTTTAAAAGCAGCTTCGAGCATCTCGACTAAAACTCCCAGGCCAAACGGACGTTTTATATACCGAATATCAGCTGTGGAACGAATATTCTGGGATGTGGTTCCTACAATCAAGGGCGGCCGTTCTCCCGCTGGGAGTTTATCGACCACTGCTTTTACCGTAGCGATCGCAACACCAGCTAGCTCGTGAAAATAAGCGGCACCAAGCAATGAGGCATCTCTTTGTATAATTTGTGTGGCTTTCTGCAAATTTGCTGCATGCAGCAAGTCCATATTGTAGCCAGAAAGAACCTTCTTAAATTGTTCGAAGCGTTCTGTATTAGGATCAAAAAATAAAACCTTGGTGGGAGGTTTACTCTCGTCTTCTTGCGCTGTTTGATTGATATCCACATTTGGTAATTGCGAGATCCAGGAGCGCCCTTTGCCGCGAATCCTAGACAGTGGAAACATATTGAACACTTCCTGGCCTCGGACAACGTTGGTCCCCATCTTGAGCAGAACTGGACTATACTGCTGGTCCTGCGGCACACAAACTAGCGCCGCACCTGAATCGATTTCGGTTTCGGATTGGTAGATAACCTGTTCACCAGCCAAACCTAGGACTTTAGCATCAACACTTATTGTAAAATCTGCTGCAGGTGACTCATTGCCGAGGGGCAGGAAAAAAGGCGATAGGTCGCTCGTTACATTCATAACCTCAGCTATTTTTGCCAGCAATGTTGCGCCATCAAACTGCCCCAAGAGAAAGCCCGAGAACTTCCGACCAGTAAGCGGCGTAAGCTGCTCACGCGTTTTTTTTGCGACCAGGACAAGTATCGGGGTGCTCTTCAGCATAGTATGCTGGCCTAAGCGATCATAAAGCGTTCCAGCGGTTCCGTCAGATAGTATCGAATCGCAGATAACCAGGTGTGGCATTTCCTGCTGCACATATTTGAGGCCATCATATAGACTAAAAACCGTAATGACATTAAAACCTTTTTTCTTGAGCACCTGCTCGAGTGCCAGTCCGCGATCGCGCTTTTCGACACACAGAACAATAGAATGAGTTGTGAGACCGCTTATTACTTCCATAAAGACTCTAGACTCCTAACTGGCGATTGCTTTTTTATCTTTCGCCAAGCTGGCTCGGCATGCTTTGCGAATCTTATCAACCTTGTCTAGGGATCGACCGTATTCTTTTTCGGTGCGGGCAAGATACTTGAGAGCCATATTGAAATCATTGAGCCGGTAGCAGGCCAAAGCCGCGTTCATGCTTACCTTATAGCGCAGTTCTTTCTTAACCACCTTGTGAGCCTTTTGGTACAATGCAAGGGCACTTTTTCCTTTTCCGCTCTGCGACAGTTTGATTCCCATCTCGTTGAGCTTCGCGGCTAAAAATGGTCCAACTTCCTCAAGCTGATCCATCATTTTGAAAGCCTCGCCAGCCTTACCCGTTGCAAGCAAGATCTGAGCCTGGGTTTCTTTAATTTTAGGATGGCTGGGATTGAGCGCCTGTGCTTCCTTCATAAGGGCCGCGGCCTTTTCATGATCGCCTTTCTCAGTATAGGCTGATGCCAGGGTGGCTTTGCGCTCAGCGCTGCGAGCGTTCCCTTTTTCCAGCTTTTCAAAAATCTTGATGGCTTCATCGACTCGCCCCAACACCATAAGATTCTCACCTAGCTTGGAATCAGCCGGTCTGAAGTGCTTGTTCATGGTGCCAGCATTGCGAAATACCGAGGCGGCTTCTTCAAAGTTTCCGATGGCTTGCAATGCTTGGGCTTTTGAGTAAGCGGCAAGATAATCATACTCATGAGCGTCACCCAAGCCTTTTTCCGCTTCAGCGATTCCACCTTGATCACCCTTGGCAATCGACACCGAGAGATGAATGATTTTCTTTTCGCTCGAATTCTCGTCATCAAGGATGCGAACGACCTCACGAGCCTGAGCGGCGATATCTCGTGGCCAGAACTCTTCACTGACAAAATTTTCGATCCCAAATTCAAAAACATCGGCCAAAAAATTGGGTTCGGGTTCTGAGCAGACAATAGCTTGAAAATGGGCTAAGGGACCAACCCGTTGCCTAAATAATTCGAGCAATTTTGCCACTTCATTTGATTTGTCACTCGCTCTGCAAAAAACCACCATCATGACCACGGTACCCGTCAATAGCATTTGATCGACTTCTTCAGCGGTCGCATACGAAATCGCAAGAGGAAAATTTACTGATTCGGTCAATTCCGGCCACTTTTCTTTTAGACCATCAAGATTTAGATCAACAAGTAGGCAGATTCGATCCATGGGTACTCACAAAATGCGAGGTGAAACTTAATTTTTCTATCGGTGGAAACTGGGACATTTTAAGTGCTTTAATATAACATACTGTTTTTATGTGTTTTTTGTTCATTCCCGCGCAGAGCCTTGGAATCAGGAGAGAAGCCATGGCACGCAAGATTTTTTCCTAGACGACTTTGTTAAGCAATTTCGCAGAATAGCCGAATATGAGGTATCGCCTTTTATGCGACTAAGGGTACATTCACGTGACAGACCGCAAAAAAAGTTCTCGTGAGCCGACGTTTTCGATTGTTACGATTGAGAGTGACAGCAAGGCATTTGACAGTCTTTGCGCTCGGCTTACCAGTGAAGGCTTCAGGGTTAAGCGATTTCGGAGCCATAGAGAGGCAGCGACTGATTTGGCGCATGCCGATCTGATCGTCCTAGACGCGAAGCTGAAAAAAGAAACAATCCACTGCAGTCTGTATTCGGCGCCAATTCTTGTGGCGGCTTCCAATCAGAAATCTCCATTTATTGCAGGTGCCCACGATATTCTGATGAAACCATGGGACAGCGACTGGTCGCTTGCTCGGATTAGAAATCATCTGGCTTCGCAAGAACTACGGAGAGATCTTGTCAGCGCAAACAACGAAGTTAGGAAATCTGAGCAGGTGAAGGCGGATTTTCTTGCGATGATGAGTCATGAAATCCGCACGCCGGTTAATGGAATTATCGGGATGACAAGTCTATTGTCGACCACATCGCTATCGCTCGAACAAAAGCAATTTGTCAATGTACTTAGGCACACGAGCGAGTCGCTTCTTACAATAATCAATGATGTTCTAGACTTTTCTGCAATCGATTCAGGTGAGATGACTTTAGAGTTTGTTGATTTCGGTCTCGAGAACCTAGTTGAAGAGGCGTTAGACATCTACACGTCCGGGCTGCGAAGCAAAGACAAACTCGAAGTCTTCTGCTTTGTGGATCCAAGGATTCCGAAGCTACTTCGAGGAGATTCTGGGCGCATCCGTCAGATTCTAGGAAACCTGGTCAGCAACGCAATCAAATTTACACCAAAAGGAAATGTGCGCGTATCCGTCGATCTCATCGATCAATTCGAATCCGCTGCCCTAATTTCATTCAGCGTCAAGGATACAGGAATTGGTATCAGGGAAGCTGATCTTCCCAAGCTTTTCGGCTCGTTTACCCAGATGGATGCATCGGCGACGAGGAACTTCGGTGGTACGGGACTTGGCCTTTCTATATGCAAAAAACTTACAGAGATGATGCGAGGCGAAATTTCGGCTACTAGCGTTTTTAACGAAGGTAGTCATTTTCGGTTTGTACTAAATTTGCCAATTCCAGTTCAAATTGAGAGCGCACACAAAACTCTTCCACCAAGCTTCCGACTTGCCGTATGTTCTAAATCGCAGGAACTTCTGAATGCGCTCTCGCATATGGTGATAAATTGGGAGGGGGAGATCAAGACATTTTCCGATCCCGAGAATTTTCTTGAGTATATTTATACGCATTCCACTGATGCCATCGTCCTAGACGAGCAGCAAAACGGGCTTTCAGGACTTGATTTGGCCCGTCTGACGCGGGTCGTTTCCGTTAAATTGATATACCTTATGAGCCCATTTCAGGCGAATAAAGTACCTCAGGAGACCTTGCGGGAGGCTGGGATTGAGCATGTTTTACTCAAACCGGTCAGGGCTAGCCAATTGTATTCGATGGTCACCAAACGGTCATCCGAGGATTCAATCAACCTGCGTCCTCACAACGACACAGATCGAGTGGGGTTTCAACTCCGACAGGGCAGAGAAGCGCTTCTTGTATTGGTAGCCGAAGATAATATTGCCAATCAATTGGTGGCAACGACCATGATCCGAAAATTGGGTCATTTATGTGATGTTGCCGCTAACGGTGAAGAAGCTGTGAAAGCCGCGATGACAGGAAACTACTCTTTGATATTCATGGACTGTCAAATGCCTCTCAAAGATGGTCTTCAGGCGACACGTGAAATCCGAACTTGGGAGAGGGATATTCGCCGTAAGCCGATGCCTATTATCGCGATGACTTCCAACACGATGCCCGGCGACAGAGAATCGTGCATCCAAGCTGGGATGAGCGATTACCTGGGAAAACCAGTGCGTTTTGAAATGCTCAAACAATGTCTCGAAAAGTGGGGACCCTTGGCTAAACGCGGGACCCGTCTGGAAAACCTTCAGACAATGGATCGCTCGATCCTGGAAACAATTTTTATCCTAGAAGAACGCCTACCTGGATTTTCTGAAAAACACTTAGCTAAATGTGGTGACTTTATTCAATCAACGATCACTGAACTAAAGTCGCATATTGCCACAAAGGACTTCCCTCGCATCGTCGCACTGCTACACAATCTTTCCGAAGCTTCAATAGGCATAGGCGCGATCAGAATTCGCGAGATCACCAAGGCCATGGTGAGAGATCAAAAAAGCATTAGCATGGCTGACATTGAGCGGATTCAAGCTGAGTGGGACGTCTTTAAACGAGATTGGTCACAGCTTAATCTGAGTGACTTTAAAAAGTCAGGATAAAACCGACTAGTGGGCTGTCAGGGCTGATTTTGGGTGTTGGTAGTCCAGATGTTGTTCAGAT
>CAZOSN010000140.1:0-12150 GCA_964582405.1 uncultured Oligoflexales bacterium
TCCATCAGGACACGATTTTGCGAAAAAGCGGAGCTTTTTCAGCAAAATCTAATTAAGAGATTCAAGGTTGAGTTCAATTTCAGCGATCTGTCTAGTTAGACTCGCGTGTGTTGCGCGGGTTTCTGCCACGACCTCTCCTGGTGCATTTGCACAGAATGCCTTGTTATTCAGCTTGGAGTCCAGACCTTGCAATACCTTGCTGAGCTTGGATTTTTCGCCCTCAAGGCGCTTTTTCTCCTGGTCAATATCGAGAAGCCCCGCGACCGGAAGGTAGACGGTAAAATTTCTGCCAATTCCTGCCAGGGCCGTGGCAGGTTTAGCCATGGTTGCACTGACCTCAAGGGATTCAAGCTTGGCTAGCCTTCTAATAAAAGGTTCGGCCTCTTTAATACTTTTTTCTTCTTCTGATTTGATGAATGCCTGTAGCAGTTCTTTATGGGGAATGGAGGCTTGGGTTCTCGCCGATCGGATCGCGCTGATAAGTTCTTGGATGGCCGCCCACGAGCCGGCCTCACCATCGAACATGAGATCGGAATCTGGTTTGGGATAATTTGCGACGGCGATGCTAATCGGTCTATGAAGTTCGGGGTGGTTTGGCAATTTTTGCCAGAGTTCTTCCGTTACAAATGGAATAAAAGGATGAGCGAGTTTAAGGGCGCCATCGAGGCAATAGACCAATACCGACAGGCAGCTCAGACGCTCGGACTCGGCGACACCATCGGCGAGTGATTCCTTGGCGGCCTCTAACCCCCAGTCACACAAGCTCCCCCACACGAAATGGTGAAGCTTTTCGATGGCCTCGTTGACCTTATAAGAATCGAGCAGTTGTTGCATCGATTGAGCGGTGGTTCCCAGCTCGGTTAGGAGCCACTTCTCGCTCTTGTTAAGTTTAGCTTTCTTTAGGAAAGGTAGATCGTCGTCAGGTTTTAGATTTTGCAGGATCAGCCTAGCCGCATTCCAGAGCTTGTTGATAAAACGCGAACCATTGGTGAAATCATCGCGGCTCATCCTGACCCGGCCACCCAGCGGAGCAAGACTTATGGCGGTGAAGCGTACTGCATCCGCACCGTGGGAGGCGATGACTTCGAGCGGATCGATGCCATTACCCAAGGTCTTGGAGAATTTGCGGCCTTGCTTGTCGCAGACGGTTGCGTTGAAGTACACATCCTTGAAAGGGATCTCGCCTAGGAATTTCTTGCCTACCATGACCATCCGCGCAACCCATAGAAAAATGATCTCAGGTGCTGTAACAAGCGTCGAGGTTGGATAGTAATACTCTAGCTCTTCTTTGCCAAACATCGGCCATCCAAAGGGACTGAGCGGCCAAAGCCAGCTCGAAAACCAGGTGTCGAGCACGTCCTCGTCCTGGTTGATCTCCGAGGAGCCGCAGTGGCTGCAAGCTGTCGGGTCGGTGAGACCGGTGGTGATGCCGCTGCAGCCTGAGCAATACCAAATCGGGATGCGATGCCCCCACCAGAGCTGGCGCGAGATGCACCAGTCCTGAATATTCTCCAACCAATAGAGATAGGTCTTTTTCCAGGACGGTGGGTGAAATTTGAGGTGGTCGTTAGCAGCTACCTCTGCGGCAGCTTCGGCCATTCCCTTCATTTTTACATACCACTGGAGGGAAAGCCTTGGTTCGATGATGGCTCCTGACCGGTCGGAGTGAGGCACGGCATGCTTGTAGGATTTCTCCTCGTCAAACAATCCGAGCGCCGAAAGATCCTGGATGATTTTTTTGCGTGCCACAAACCGATCGAGGCCACGGAAGGACTCGGGCACTTCGGCGTTGAGGGTGGCGTCTTCATTAAAAATATTGATTCGAGGCAGATTGTGACGTTTCCCGATCTCAAAATCGTTAGGATCGTGCGCTGGTGTTATTTTCACAGCGCCGGTACCAAACTCGCTTTTGACATAGCTGTCGCCAATGATGGGCACCCTGCGGTCTGAGAAAGGCAGGACAGCATATTTTCCGATGAGGTGCGCATAGCGTTCGTCGTCCGGATTGACCGCAACAGCAGTATCACCCAGCATCGTTTCGGGCCTGGTCGTAGCGATCGGAATAAATTCGTTTGTTCCCTCGATCGGATAACGAAAGTACCAAAGATGACCTTGAATCTCGCGGGTGTCGAGTTCGTCATCGGAAAGAGCTGTTTTTAGGGCAGGATCCCAGTTGACCAGGCGTTCACCGCGATAAATAAGCCCTTCTTCGTAAAGTTTGACAAAAACCCAGCGCACAGCATAGGAGAGGTGTGGATCCATTGTATAGCTTACGCGTCCCCAGTCGCAGGAAAAACCCATCTTAGCGAATTGGTCGAGGATCACACCGCCATATTTATCTTTCCACTCGGCGCATTTTGCAAAAAAAGCTTCTCTTCCAAGCTGCTGGCGTGAGCTTCCCTGGGCCTCTAGAGATTTTTCGACCATCATCTGAGTTGCGATGCCAGCATGATCTGTCCCTGGCAACCACATCGCATTGAATCCACACATCCGCTTCCACCGAATCAATAGATCCTGAATCGAGTAGCCTAGACCATGCCCCATGTGAAGCTGAGAGGTCACATTGGGCGGAGGCATTAGGATGGTGAACGGCTTTTTGGTATGGTCTGGATGAGAAGCAAATAGATTATTGTCCATCCAGAATTGCCATATGCGCTGTTCATAATTTTGGGGCTGGTAGACCGCGTCAAGACTGGCCATGCGAAGGACCTCGAGCTTTTAACAAATTTTGAAAGCCCTACTATAAAGTCCTGCTGGCGAGACGTCGATGTTTTTTAGGACTTCAGTGTGCCATAGCGCCGGCCTCATCCAGAGGATCTTTGAGTGGCTGCTTATGGAGTTGGGCGATGTTCTTTAGTGTTTTATCGGCATCACATGAGTCGTTTTGGCATCCATAGATGGTCTGGATCCGTTCTAGATCGCCCTTGGAAAGCTCCCGGGAGGTGAGCCCATGCCCGATAAAGATCGTGGGATTCATGATCGAGTACTTATCGACCGACGGGTCCACATGAGCAAGCCCCAGCATGTGTCCAAGTTCATGCAGTGATACCGACTGCATATCGACGACCTCCTTGGTGTCGGTGGCTTCCCGGAGTAAACTGTCCCCTATGATGTAGTCATGCATGTTGTAGCGGATATCGGCGGTTGCAATGGCCGCTGATTTGGGATCTTTACTCCAAATCGTAGTGGCGAGCACCTCGTCTGGTTTTTGGGTTTTCGCCCAATTTTCGTCCATGTAGTAGCCATTTATGTTGTCATCAAGCGAACTATAGAGGTCCTTGAAGCTATCCCCCGTTGTATCCTTGTGGACCCCGACAAACACAAATAGCTGCCGCCCCACTGCCGCTTCCCAGATAGACATCGCAGCCCTTAGGTGCTTGCGCTGTTCAAGGGAAAGCTCCGGACCAAAGCGATAGCGAATGGGCAGTTCACGCCAGCCCGATACCGCATGGATTCCGTACAGGGTGGAATTGGGATTATTGACGTCGGGGTTGTCTTTGGCCACATGCTTGTCATCGACATCCTTGTGAATTGAGACCTGATACATTTGTGTTCCGCAGGCGATGAAATTGGCTGCGGCAATGGCGACTCCCCACACGATTACGAGATAGCGAATAATGGTCGATTTCATAGATCCTCCTTAGGCCAGACGTATCTGCCCTTCATGCTCTTATCGGTCTCGTGGGTGTAGGATCTTTAGGAAATTCTAAATATTACTGAATACGCTAATAGAATAAGTTGGTTACTGTTGCGAACAGGTTTTTTACAATTAGGCACAAAAAAACGGCCGGAATCAAGTCCGGCCGTAGCATAGATTTTACAGGCAGTTACAGGAACCTAGCGGCCAGGGGTTCCGCCCTTGGTGCCGAGTGCCCAGCTCTGGGGTTCGTTGGCGTACTGCTTCGTTGATTTGCGCTGCATCGAATAGCCCTTTTTAAGGACGCTGGCCCACTGGGGATCGATTGTGTCATAGATCACATCGTCCGGCTTAGCCTGATAGCGGCTATATGCTGTTCGATCGAATTTGACTTTATCCACATCATATTTAGCGACTGGCAAATTATCCCAATCATTAAAATCGGGAATCGATGGCTTGAATTTCTCAGGACCCTGAAGAGTCACGCGACCAATTTCGCTGAGCGATTTGCTGTAGAAGAACACCTGTACATCCTTCGTGATTCCATAAGTGCTTCGAAGATTCTTGACGAACTTCTTAAGCGCCACCGGGTCGGCGGGTGCATCGGCTCTGACCAGAAGAATCCGCTGACCTGCGTCGATTTTTGATGTCATCGGGAATTCAAACCCGAGTTCTTCGACACCCCATGAGCCTTTGAATTTATTCACTTTTGGAGAAGCGAGCGTGATGCTTTCGTTGGAGATGTTCATGACCTCAATAAATTCCAACCCGCCGTCTGCAGGCCATGGCATCATTTCGGTGATTGCGAGGGGACCTACTGCGATTGGCGATCGATTTTGTCCTGAGGTTATGTTGGAGGTCACGTCTGGGATGAACGCGACTGTCTCGACGTCGATATCTAAATTGCCAAGAAACGTGTTGTAATCTGTTCGTGTGGATCTTGGGTTTGTCATATATTTTTTGAGATCAGCGAGGTCGGGGACGACCTTTTCTAAATCTTCTTTGCTGTAAGCGTCGAGGCTAAATTGAGCCAGAGGAACCTCATCCTTTTCGCCGATTGAATTGGTGTGGCGGGTAAAACTGTGGTGGGTCACAGTTTTGAAGGTGATGCTGTCAATTTTTTTTCCGTCGGCGTCAAATAGCGAGATCGTATCCCCTGCAGCCTTAAGTCCAAAGCTGCGAACGACATCGTAGCGGCCGGGAACCCGGTCCACACCCATAGAATCCCAGTCTTCCGTGACCAGGCGGAACGTATAATACTGCCCAGGCTCAAGGGTTAGATCGTCGATGACATGGATATCCTTCTGCGGAGTACCGTCTTCTTTCGTTAATTTTTTCTTGTCTACAAGCTGCCAGCCCTTCAGATTTACGGCCCGGTCCGACGTATTTTGGATCTCGATGGCATCGACCACGGGCAGGTCGGAGTGGGCGATAAATTCCGAGATTTGAACCGGGGTTGCATAGACCGTCTTCGATGGATAGGTCGGCGACTGTGCCATAGCTATGGATCCCATGGCTGTCGCGCAGCCTACAAAGAGGACCCTGAGGTTAAGGTTGGCGGTGACCGCATTCCATCTTAGCTCTTTAAGCTTCGGGTTACGCATGGTAGCAATTCTCCTTCGGTTTCTTAGAGGTTCTTCGAAGACTTGAAAATTAAGTGAGAGGGTTCGACTCGGTTGAGGTTTGGGCTGTGCCGAGTATGGCCAACGGACCCTTGCCGAAACCCTCTCAAATTAGACAATTTTAGGCGGCGATGCAATCTAAAAAATAGACATTTGTTTATATGTAGT
The DNA here is from genome assembly GCA_964582405.1 of uncultured Oligoflexales bacterium. GTDB lineage: Bacteria > Bdellovibrionota_B > Oligoflexia > Oligoflexales > Oligoflexaceae > CAZOSN01. The sequence continues at coordinate 5,428 of CAZOSN010000140.1, forward strand.
TTTTATAAATAAAAACAATGAATTGCGATTCACCGAAGGCCAGTAATTTTTTCGGGAAAGGTTCTATCAGCCTATTCCACGCTCAAGAGTTCGATGTCAAATTCAAGCGTCGCATGAGGTGGAATGACCGAGCCAGCGCCGGCTTCGCCATACGCGAGATTGGGAGGGATCGTCAATTTGCGCTTGCCGCCTATTTTCATGCCAACGATACCCTTTTCCCATCCTTCGATGACCTGGCCTTGACCCAGCGTAAATTGAAATGGCTGGCTGCGGGATTTCGAACTATCAAAGACTTTGCCATCGAGAAAGCGGCCTTCGTAGTGGACCTTGATTGTTTTACCCGCAGCTGCTTCCAGGCCCTGTCCTAGAACTTCATCCACGATAGCCAGCTCCTGGGGGGCGCTGGTTGCAGCTTCGTTTCCGGCAGCTGCGGCCATGGAGTCTGTTTTTGGCTCTTGTTGACATTTGCATCCGGGAAGCGCGAGTGCGGCAAAAGCTATGAGTCTCGTGGTTTTAAAGATCAAGTTTGACTCCCAAAGGCTTGATGTTGGGCGAGATCCTGGTGAATCAGCGCGGCTATGCGATCAAAATAGTGCTGCTCAAGATTGAGGGCAAGTAATCTAGGACTTGTGATATTCATCTCGGAAATTCGTTCGCCGATGATGTCGTAGCCAACAAAATAAATTCCCCTTTTCATCAGTTCGCGTGAAACCGATCGAACGGTATCCTGCAAGGCTTGCGATGGCGAGAAATCATGGAGCGTGGCGCCGTGCGCGGTATTGGCGAAGTAGCTTCCGGCCGCAGGGCGTTTGTTGCACCAGGCGATGGTTTCGCCAAATGCTGCGAACGCGCGGACCTCGCCGCTACGAAAAATCTCGTGATTGAACGGTTGAACGATGCGCCACCCCGTAAGGTCGGCAAATTCTGCCTGGAGCGCGCTGAGCCCGTCCTTTTTTGAAGAGTCCCTAAGATTGTAACGCTTGACGCCACGCCCACCAAACAAATGAAGCGGCTTTACGATGATATCAAGTTCAGCGTAGCGCTCGGCAAAATCAAAGATTGCATCAGGGTCGCAGCTGACAAGGCCCGGAGCGCAGGACTTGGGAAAATCAAAAATAAGAATCTTTTCATTATAGGTTCTGAGAGCAGACGGGCTGTTGTAAATTTTAGTTGATGCCGGCGCATGATCGAGGATCCAGGTGGCAGTCCAGTACTCCCGGTCGGTCGGAGGATCCTTGCGCATGTGGACCGATGAAAATTCGGCGAGATTCAAACTCTTAACAGGGCCAAATTGCGTGGCTGCTAGATCCTTGCCATCATAGCGAAGAAAGTGCGCACGAGCCTCAGCGGTGCCGCCTGGTTGAATTCCCAGATTTGTCATCTCGGTCGCGTAAACCTCGTCGCCAAGTTCGGCCAAAGCTTGACCTAGGCGGAGGGAGGTATCCAACCTTAAATTCAAATCCTGCCGCCGATCAACAACGAGTAAATGTTTATGAGGCATAATGTCCCCTTTTTTAACTTGGGAAGTCTAAGGCTAAGCTGTTATTTTTGCAAACCATTCGTCGAGTGGGTCGCTTTTAGCAGTTGAATTGAAGCTCAATAGTCGCCATTGTAAAAAATACGTCATTGAGCTGATTATTCCATAGGTTTAGGTCGGATAGCGGCTCTTCAATTTAACGATGCAAGCGATAGAAGTGAGTCAAAGATGGAATTGCGTACCCTGCGTGAACTCGACCTCAAAGACAAGAAAGTATTAGTCCGATTGGACCTCAACGTACCGCTCAAGAACGGTGCTATTACCGATGATTCGCGCATACGCGCCGCATTGCCAACGCTTGAGTATATTTTGGGGCATACCCACAAAGTTGCGATCATGTCTCACTTGGGTAGGCCAAATGGCACTGTGATCATGGAGGATTCACTCGAACCCGTGGGTCAGCTTTTATCTGAGTTTCTAAACCGAGAGGTGGTCTTTGTCGCCGACTACATGGAAGAACCTGTGGGACAGGTGATGGCCCAGCTTAGCCCCAACCAAGTCGTGTTACTCGAAAACCTGCGGTTTCACCCCGGCGAGACCGCGAACGATCCGGTGTTTGCCCGCACGATTGCGGAGCAGTTCGACTGTTACGTCGATGATGCATTCGGCGCGCTGCACCGCGCTCACGCCTCGGTGGTGCGGATGCCAGAGTTATTTACAAAGAACTGCCGAGCGTGCGGCTTCTTGATTGAAAAAGAAGTCGGCCAACTCTCAACTCTCCTGAAAGGCGGTGAGCCACCGTTCACGGTGGTGATCGGCGGGGCGAAGGTTTCTGATAAAATTGGTGTCATGCTAAGCCTGCTCAATAAATGCAACAATTTGGTCATTGGTGGCGCGATGGCCTATACTTTCCTGAAATTCAAAGGGGTCAATGTCGGAGCCTCGCGCGTCGAGGCGGACAAACTTGATCTGGTGCGCGATATCTACCGCAATGCGGAACACCGCAAGGTAGCGATTTATCTGCCGATCGACCATGTTGGGGCGAAAGAGTTCAAAGAAGCAGCGGCTCCAATTGCTATCGACAGTCCTGAGATTCCTGACGGCATAATGGGCCTTGATATCGGGCCCAAGACCAGCGCGCTTTATTCAAAAATTATCAAGGAATCAAAAACTGTGCTTTGGAATGGTCCCATGGGCGTTTTTGAATGGGATGCCTTTGCGCAAGGCACCCTGAGCATAGCCCACGCCATGGCCGAGAGTTCAGCTCACACGATCGTAGGGGGAGGAGACAGCGTGGCTGCTGTGAACAAAGCAAAGGTTGCCGATAGGATGCGTCATGTTTCGACCGGAGGTGGCGCATCGCTCGAGTTTCTAGAAGGCAAGATGCTTCCTGGAATCAAAGTATTGCTCAAATAAGGGGGAAATGTGCGAAAAGTATTATTGGCTGGCAATTGGAAAATGCACAAGAATAGGGCTGATTTGTCAAAATTTCTCGACGAATTTGCAAGCAGCGCTCCGGCCGCTTACCGATCCAGCTCCAAGATTGAAGTGTTAATTGCGCCCCCTTTTACTTTGCTGGCCGATGCCTTGGTTAAAACGACTGGGACATCGATCAGCGTGGCGGCTCAGAACTGCCATGCGAGCGATAGCGGTGCCTTTACGGGTGAAGTTTCGGCGCCCATGCTCAGGGATATCGGAATTCAGACGGTCATCGTGGGCCATAGTGAGCGCAGGCAGTTCTTTGGGGATACTGACGAAATTGTCGCGAAAAAAGTTATGGCTTGTTTTCAGCACGGTCTAAGACCCATCATGTGCGTGGGCGAATCCCTTGCCGATCGGCAAGGTGGGCTGACTAATCAGGTTCTGGAGCGTCAGCTCAATGCCCTGCTGAGTGTAACTCAGGATCTCAAAAACCTTGTACTTGCCTACGAACCGATCTGGGCCATCGGCACTGGTCATACTGCAAGCAATGAGCAGGCTGAGCAAGCCCATGCCTTTATTAGGAATCTTCTCAAAACCCACAGCCAAGCCAAGTCGAATGAGGTGCTGCTCTTGTACGGTGGCAGCGTTAAGTCCTCGAATGTGCGCGGTCTTTTAGACCAGCCCAATATCGATGGCGCATTGATAGGTGGTGCCTCGCTGGATGCTAAGGAATTTGCAGCCATTGTCGGGCTGGGTTTGGAGCGTGGTTAGTCCGTTTTAGTCCGTTGCCTATCAGGGGGTGAGGCAGGGAGAGGCAGGGGCAGGTGTATCGGTTGGAATCGCGGTGTTCTGCTCTGCCCCGCATCAATAGTTGGCTTTTTGCATGATGCATAGAAATCGAAGCTAAGCGCCTTTTTTAACAGACTTCAAGATCGCGTTGAGTTTGCTGCGCGGACAGGGCGGTCTGCCGACCAGGGCTGGGTGTTGGAGATGGGCTCTGAGGTTACCATTAGCGTTATCATGGCATTGCGACGATTGAGGCTCCGCTTCTGCAAGTTTTGCATGATATCGATGATGCAGCCGGTCGGTTTGTAGAGGATGGAGTCCGGTTTGAGCGATCGGATCATCTGAGGGATTTCTCCTTCTGAGGTAAAATTCACAACTTCAACCTGAAGATGCAGGCGTGCTTCTAACAACTGTTTGGTCGAAAAGAACTTGTGGTAGTTGTCTTCAATAATGAGGATGCGAGCTTTCATGAGTGATCTCCTTCGTGTGCTTTAGGGTTACCTCATGCATAGGCCATGCCATTTTTGATAACCCTATGAAATTAAAAAGTTCTTATAAAATCTTATAAAAAGAGCAGGTTTTTTGGCCCTTTGTGCTATCGTGTCGCCCTATTTTTGCAACGGTTGTGTGGTAGATTAGCCACAAAGCCATGTTTTTAAAAATTATTCAATAAATTAAAGAGGTTAAGTTTGATCGACGCACCTTTCCGTGTGCACATTGTGGGTGGCGGGCTTGCGGGGGTCGAGGCAGCCTTTCAATGCACCAAGCGCGGTATTGCCGTTACCCTCCACGAGATGCGTCCGGACCGAAATACGGCGGCCCACGCGACGGGGAATCTTGCCGAGCTCGTTTGCTCAAACTCGTTCAAATCAACGTCTGATGGGACGGCTCCTGGCTTACTCAAAAAAGAAATGCTTCTCCTCGATTCAGTAATCGTCCGTTCTGCTTTTCAGGCCAGTGTTCCTGCGGGTCAAGCGCTGGCGGTTGATCGGGAGCAGTTTTCCAAGATTATTGAAAATACTCTTTCAGCTTTTCCGCATTTCGAATTAAAGCGCGGTGAGGTTTGCGATTTACCCACCGAAGCTGAGGCTATCGCTCGTTCGGAGTATTGGATCGTGGCATCAGGACCCTTGAGTTCCCCCTCGATCGCGGGAGCGTTGCAGCGGTATCTTGGGAAAGACGATCGCCTGTTTTTCTATGATGCGATCGCACCGATCATCGATGCTGATACGATTGATTTCAGCCAAGGCTTCTGGGCCAACCGATGGGGTGACCAAGAAGAAGAGGGGGATTATTTCAATCTTCCTCTTGATAAGGCACAATACGAGCAATTTATTGCCGCGATTAAGGTTGCCGAAAAAATGGAGCTTCATGAATTCGAGGAGGTTCGGTATTTTGAGTCTTGCCTGCCTATTGAGGTTATGGTTGAGCGAGGCGACGAAACTCTAAGGTTTGGTCCGCTCAAGCCGACAGGATTTAAAGATCCAAGAACCGGCAGGCGTCCGTGGGCAGTAGTTCAGCTACGGCGCGAGAATGCGTCGGGGTCGATGCTGAGTATGGTTGGTTTTCAAACCAAGATGAAGTGGCCCGAGCAGAAGCGTGTCTTTGCCATGCTTCCTGGTCTCGGCCATGCGGAATTTTTCCGCATGGGATCGGTCCACCGCAACACTTACCTCGAATGTCCCAAGCTTTTGGCCGATGATTTATCGGTTAAGGGTCACAGCCGACTGTTCTTAGCTGGGCAGATCACGGGTGTCGAAGGATACACCGAATCATCCGCGATCGGATTGGTGGTGGGACGGCAGGTTGCAGACTTGATACTCAAACGACCTTTGCTCAAAATTCCAGAAGGAACTATGCTTGGAGCCTTGGTTGGCTATATCCAGCATGGACTAAAGAGTCATTACCAACCGATGAACGCCAACTGGGGTCTTTTGCCGCCTTTACCAAAGGTTAAAGGTGTTACGAAATCCGATCGCAAGGTGGCAAAGAGTCAATTGGCAATCGAATCCTTAACCCATTGGAAGGCAATCTACGATGGCTATGCCCCCTGATCAGCGCGAAACGCCAAGTTTTATTGACAAGGTTCTTTACAGCACGTTTCAGCTTTTACCACGCAATCTGATGAGTTTCGTGGTGGGTGCTTTAGCGCGAATCCGTTGGCCAGGGCCAATCAGTACCATTGTGAATAAGATCTTTGTCAGTTTGTTTCGCATCAAGATGGATGAGGCGGAATTACCCCTCAAAAAATATCGGTCCATTGAAGATGTTTTTTCCCGAGCGCTCAAACCCGGTGCGCGAGTGATTCAAGGCGAGCCTTGCATGCCTTGCGATGGCACTCTTGTGGTCTCTTCGCCTAGCGATGGTCAAAGTGCGGTGCAAATCAAGGGCATCAATTATTCGCTGTTCAATTTGGTTTTTGCCGAAACAAATTTCCCATCCACCACTAAGTTTGCTTGGTATACGACCATTTATCTTGCACCACATAACTATCATCGAGTGCATAGCCCAGTGTCGGGACGTCTCCTGTCGATCCACTATGTACCTGGCGATCTTTGGCCGGTGAATCCTCCCTTTGTGCGGATAATCCCGGCACTCTTTAACAAAAATGAACGTTTAATTTTTGAAATAGGGCTAAATTCATCGGATGATGGTAAAGTTTATGTAGTGATGGTTGGTGCTCTCAATGTAGGTAGGATCACAAGTCCTTGGTTTGCGGATCTGGTGACCAATTCGCTTGGCCGCCAATTTGTGGAAGCGGGGATCCTTAAGGCATTCAAAGAGCCTCCAGAACTTAAAGCGGGTGATGAGCTCGGAGCTTTCCTACTGGGTTCGACGGCGGTCGTTGTTTTTGATGACAAAGCTCGCGCTCGCTTTAACCTTACCCAAATCAGCGAGGCGCGACCCGTCGTGTTGGGGCAGCCCTTGTGATGCTTGCGAGGTCCCAAGATGTTTGTCAAACCTACCAACCGAACCAATGTTGTATGGTCATTCGATCACAAAGAGCTTGATAGCGATCGGATCAAGCAGATCGTTGA
>CAZOSN010000141.1:0-8966 GCA_964582405.1 uncultured Oligoflexales bacterium
TAGAAAGGCACATTTGGTCATGCGGCATAGAATCAGGAAATTGGTTTGTGGTTTTCATCGATTTTATTTGCAGGGTTCCCCGAATGGGGTTAAGGAGTCGCTGGCGTGAAACCGCCCGCAGCCTGTCCTAAGGAGTGAAACGACAAAGGATCTCCTACGGGTCATGTAAGTAATTTCAGTATGTTGCTGAAGGAAAGCCCTTCTCACTTGGTTCGTTCGGGACAGGTCGTTGGCCCGAAGCGGAGTTTCGTGCCAGCGACATTTTAGAACCCTTGATCGCTGGCTTAGGGACTATATTTAACTCATTGAAAAATAAGTGAATTTCATTCGATAGGCAAAGTTTATGAAAATAAAGACTAGAAAACTGTTCAATTCACTCGTCGTCAATGTCAGTGGAAGTGAGGATTGGCTCAGCGCGATTTACCAGTTATTCCCCAGCCCGACCGAAGCGAATCAGCCGAAGATCGCGGCGACTTTACAGATCTCGCCGATCGACGAGACTCGGTATTATGCCGTAAAAGGAACGATTCAATACGCCCCTTTTGTCGCCTGCAGCCGTTGCAACGAACCAATTAATTGGCCAATCAATGTTTCTTTTTCAGTTAGGTATCAACCTGATGATGATGGCGAGGCTGGGGTTGACAAGATATTGACGCGTGAAGAACTTGATTACTACTTCCTTGATGCACAAGGGGATATCGATCTCGAGGCGTTGCTAAATGAGCAGATTCAACTTGCAGTGCCGAGCAAAACCATCCTTGTTGCAGAGGATGGTCATCATTGTAGGATTTGCCTTTCGCCGCTTATGCGAGCTGACTTGCCAATTAGTTCGACGGGAAATCAGAACTCTCCTTTTGCAAAATTGGCGGCTCTCAAGCGTGACGAACCCTCATGAACTCTGAAATTGCAGTATTTTGGAGTTGTGTGCTTCGTTTAATCCATGTACGCTGGCGGGGCTCAGAGTAGGGCAGTCAAAATGGTGTGCGTTCCGGTACAGTGTTCTGGGGCGGCACCAAAAAATAAACAGGCAGCAATCCGAGGGTTGACCTTAGCCGAGCGGCGAGGCCAGTGCGATATTTGCTGCCGAAGTATAAACCTTCGAGGAGAGTGTTATGTCGGTGAATGTAAACATGAAAGAACTTTTGGAAGCGGGTGTGCACTATGGGCACCAAACCCGGCGTTGGAATCCCAAGATGAGCCAATACATCTTTGGCGAGCGCAATGGGATTCACATTATCGATCTGCAAAAGACGGTCGATCAGTTGAAAAAAGCCTGCGATTTTTTAGAGGATGTTTCGCGGCGTGGTGGGCATGTCCTGTTCGTCGGTACCAAGCGTTTGGCACGGGACATGGTTAGCGAAGGAGCTTCGTCAGCTGGGATGTATTACATCAATCACCGGTGGCTGGGTGGTACGCTTACCAATTTCCAGACCATGCGCCAGAGCATTCATAGGCTCAAGAAAATCACGCGGATGTCGCAGGACGGAACGTTTCAAAAATTAACCAAGAAAGAATGTCTTGGTCTTCAGCGCGAGCTAGATAAATTGGAATGCAATTTGGGCGGGATAAAAAACATGCCTGGCTTGCCTTCGGCTATTTTTGTGACAGATGCCCACAAAGAACAAATAGCTATAAGCGAAGCGCGCAAACTCGGAATCCCAGTAGTTGCGATCGCAGATACCAATTCCGATCCGACTTTGGCAGATTTGGCAATCCCGGGTAACGATGACAGTGCCAAGTCACTCAAACTATTTATCACCGCCGCAGCTAAGGCTTGTGCGATTGGCCGTGAAAAAGCCAAGTATCAGAAAGATGACGAAGATGCGGCTCATGCTAAGGGTGATTCAGCTCCGCAGCGGTCGTCGTTCCGCGATGAAAAAGGCAACAAAGTTTCGGTAGAAAAAAAGTAGAATCAAGCATCGAGGAGATTGAGATATATGACCATTTCTGCTTCACAGGTTAAGGAACTTCGTGAAAAAACTGGCGTTGGCATGATGGAGTGCAAAACCGCTCTAACCGAAGCCAATGGCGATATGGAAAAAGCAATTTTATATCTGCGCGAACGCGGTTTGTCTCGCGCAGCTAAAAAAGCGGGAAGAACCACGGCCGAAGGCAAAGTCGAAGTAATGGTTAGTCCAGATAAGACCGCAGGGGTGATCTTAGAGGTCAACTGCGAGACGGACTTTGTTAGTAAGAATGATGATTTTCAGAAGTTTACTCACGATCTGGCCGAACTTGCTCTGGCGAATAAGATCAATGACGTGGCGGCCCTTTCCGAAATCAAGATGAAAGATGGACCGCTTGTTAAAGATAAGCTAACGAGTCTGATTTCAACAATTGGTGAAAACCTTAACCTGCGCCGCGTGGCCTATTTTGGCACCAAGGCGGGTACGGTTGCGGCGTATAGCCACATGGGCGGTAAGATCGGTACCTTAGTTGTGCTCGATGGCGCTCAGGGTTCTGATGTTCATGAACTAGCCATGGATCTTGCGATGCACTGCGCGGCGTCTGCGCCTCGTTATTTGACTGCTGATCAGGTTGATCCCGCTGAGTTGGAGCAGGAAAAAGATTTGGCTCGCAAAAAGCTGCGTGAAACAGGCAAGCCTGATGACTTGATCGACAAGATCATGGGAGGGCAGATGTCGAAGTTTTACAAAGAAGTTTGCTTCATCGAGCAGGCATTCGTTAAAGATCCCAAGTACAGCATCGAAAAACTGGTCAAAGAAAAAGGAAAAGGTTCATCATTGACGCAGTATGCAAGGTTTCAGCTGGGTGAGGGAATTGAGAAGAAGCAAGAAGATTTTGCGAAAGAAGTGGCTGCGGCCATTAAGCAGTCCTAACCTTTCATTTAAGACCCCGGAAAATTCCGGGGTTTTTTGCGTCCTATCGCATTAGCCCTAACGAATGGGCATCGGGAGCGCAGGGTTATCGTAGAGAACATCAAAAAAATGACCCTTGTTTAATCGTGCTCTTTAATAAAAATTTAAAAATTACGGTAGCTTATGACTCATAAGTATAAAAATATCATGCTCAAGCTTTCGGGCGAGATGCTGAAAGGCGATAACGATTCAATTGACGGCGACAAACTCGCGCTCGTTGCGGACGAGCTCGCCTCGCTTGTTAAATTAGGGATTCAAACTTCGGTTGTCATCGGTGGCGGGAATATCTTTCGGGGGACCGCCGCATCAAACTGGGATATGGATCGAGCCAATGCTGACTATATGGGAATGCTGGCGACGGTTATCAATGGTCTCGCTCTTCAGGGAATATTAGAAACCAAATACGACGTCTACAGCCGGGTTATGAGCGCGATCCATATGCAGGAACTTGCGGAACCTTACATTCGCCGGAAGGCTCTGAAACATTTAGGGCGTGGTCGGGTCGTGATTTTTGTCGGTGGCACCGGAAACCCCTATTTTACCACTGACACAGCGGCGAGCTTGAGGGCCCGCGAGGTGGGGTCAGACATCATTCTGAAGGCGACTAAAGTCGATGGTATTTATGATAGTGACCCCAAAAAGAATCCTGGCGCAAAAAAGTTTTCCAGGCTGTCTTACATGGATGTCATCTCTAAACAGTTGAATGTCATGGATGCTACGGCTATTACTATGTGTATGGAAGCCAACATCCCAATAAAGGTATTTAAACTGGATAAAGGTTCGGTGGCGGCGGCAGCGTTGGGCGATGGCAGTGGAACTTTGGTTGAGTCTTTCTAAGGATAAGGAATAGCGCTATGGACAAAGATATATTGGAAAAGTGTCGGACCACCATGGATAAACGGATTGGTGGATTTGAAAAAGATCTGGCCAAGGTGCGTACGGGTCGGGCATCAGTGACTCTCTTGGATGGTGTGCGGGTAGATTATTATGGGAATCCTTCGCCGCTAAATCAGCTTGCCACACTATCGACACCCGATGCGCGAACGATTGTGGTTTCACCATTCGAAAAAAATCTAATATCAGAAATAGAAAAAGCAATTCGCAAGGCAGATCTCGGGATTAATCCCACAAACGATGGTAGCGTCGTGCGAATCCCTATACCGCAGCTCACAGAAGACCGAAGGAAAGATATTGTAAAGTCTCTCAAAAAATTAGCAGAAGAAGCTAAGGTCTCGATCCGGATGAGTCGAAAGGATGCCAACGACGCGATCAAAAAAGGTGAAAAAGACAAGGAAATCGATGAAGACGCGTCCAAGCGACTTCAAGGTGATATTCAAAAAGAAACCGACAAATACATCAAGAAAGTCGATGATATTGTTGCAAAGAAAGAAAAAGAAGTGATGACAATCTAGTGGGCTGCCAACCCTCAAAATCGTCTCTGACAGCCCGCTGGTGCGTCGTTACGGACTAGCAGCACGGAGCTGTCTCCGTGCTCGATTAACCCTATCGCGATAAGTCGATGATTGTCTTGTGCAAGGAACTCTGCCGTAGGTCATGCAATCCCTGGCATAGCGAGTAGGGTCCCCGGTGTTAGGCTTCAGCACCTTCTTCACTTTTCTTGGCGGGTTTCCATCCTTTGATCATGCCTTCTTTGGCAAGAATCTCGGCCTTGGCTGCGCCGTTGATGAATTTTCCTTTTTCACCGATGACCATGTAGCGACCCGAGCGCTTCTTAACAATTTGGTATGCGGGCTTTTGCTTTGTTTTCTTCGTTTTGGTTGCCATAGACTACTCCCCTGAAGTTTCGTGTTTACCCATGCATTCAGCATAGGTGGAAAGAGACCATCTCTGCCATAGAAGAGGTTGATCCACAAGGAGCTTTTTATTTTATCGAGGGTTTCGTAAATCGATATCAAACATCACATTGTAGAGTTGCTTTCCTCCATGCATTACTTTGGTAGTTATGAGTGATTTTTGGGATAGGGCTCGGCAAAAAGCGTCTCGTGTGCCGGTATCAGGGCAAAGGCAGAACCCCGTGGTTCGGGCGAACGGTAAATCTTGCACAAATACTGCGATCTTTTTGTAGAACTCTCGAGGATCATCGAGGCCTAGACGATCGCCAAAGGGAGGATTGAGGGGAACAAAGGCTGACTTGTCGCTGGCACTGTGAGGGTATGACCATGCAAATGCGTCTGCCTCATGAGTAGAAAAATCCTCTGAAGATAGCGGTAGTCCTTGCTGAAATGTGCCGATGGTGGCTTCGAGGCCGGTGCAGTGATTGGGGTCTATTTCAATAAACCATACCTTGCATTGCACAGGCGTGGACTGGCTTGACGCCAATTTTTTCTGGTAAAAAGCAACTGAGCTTTGTGGAGTGCATATCCAGTCGGTGAAAGCATACCGTCGAGGCCATGCTAGACCACGCCATGGAGCTAGTTCCAAGAGGCTTTCAAATCCCAAGGTACCGCTTCCGGCAAATGGAACGATAACCTCATCAAAAATCTGATCACCAAATTGGATCCTTGTGGCTCGAATCAAGCACCGGGCGAGATGCTCTGGCATAGGTGCACCATGGGAGGCGCTGGGATGCCGGTAGCCGCGCTGATAGAGCGGCTTTCCCCCTCCGAGCGAGAGACGCCAGCTCAGTTGATTCTGTCGGAGTTCTAACCATAGCTTCTGATCCGCCTTGGCAAAAGGCATCGTTACAAAACCAAGGGTCTCCAACTCGCGTTCAGCAATCTCCCTGAGTTCAGTTTCATGGAACAGTCGGCTCTGGAAAGAATCTACCCTTACTCCTACCTTGGCGCCTTGGGGAAGAATTAAACCTAGGGGAAGTTTTGCCAAGGATTTCTTGAAATCAAGCATCGACTTCACTCTGTCAGTGCTGAGATTCCAGAAAATGTCGCGGGCGGTCGCTACCGTCATTGCAAGTTCGAGAAGGCGCCGGAAGTCTATGGATTCGAGTATCACCCCTGATGAGGCTATTTTGGCATATTCATGATTGCTCAATAGCCCTGCAATTTCCGCATGGACAATTTGTTCTTGCCCCTTGGGCGACAAAATGAAGGCGCTGTGAAGCTTTGAATATATTTGACGTTTTATTTGGCGCACGTTTAGCCTGGATAAATTAAACAACATTGAGTTGTTCATACTATACTCATGAATGAGTCGTCAAACTCTTAAGCTATCTCTTAGATCTCTACATAAAACGGAGGATATGCTAAGTTTAGTATATTGATTCTTATTTATTGCAAATTTGTGAATGGGATGACTCGATGAATCGAATCCTAAATCTTACTTGTTTTACCTCGATAACCTGGTACGCGCTTCTGGGGTGCCAGACCTTGGAAGTTCAGGATGCGAAGACGGCTGAGCCAGCGGCGCAGTCTGAGGCTGATATTTCCCACGAGGAGATCGATGATGCGATCGATGCGGTAAGTGTAACGGAGGAGCCTGTCAAAGGTCCTGACGATGAGATTGAAATCATTGGTCAGGAGCAGGCGAAAGTTCCTAGGGGAATGAACGATAGTTTGACTGATAATATCCCCGAAGAGTATGCGCCGGCAGTACAAAAGTGGATTGAATTTTATCTGCGTTATCCCAAAACCATTTCCCAGTTTATCAGCCGTGGCGCCAAGTATAAACCGATGATCGAACGCATCCTTCGTGACCAAGGATTACCCACTGATTTCTATTATTTAGCGATGATTGAGAGTGGATTCGAACCAAAGGCGAAGTCGAATGCAAAAGCCGTTGGAATTTGGCAGTTTATTTCTGGAACGGCTAAGCGGTACGGGCTGCTGGTCGATTTTTATGTTGATGAGCGGCAGGATCCAGTTCGTGCAACCGTCGCTGCCGGGCTTTACTTAAATGATCTCAACAATGTATTTCAGTCTTGGTACCTGACCATGGCCGCTTACAATGCTGGAGAAGTTCGCATTATGAATGCGATTATGAAGGGCAAGTCGCGGGACTTCTGGTCGCTCGGAAGTAGTGGTCTGCTACCACAAGAAACCATGGAGTACGTGCCGAAATTCATAGCAGTGGCACTTATGGCTAAGAATCCTTCTAAGTATGGGCTGGAAGTGGTTCCCGAAAAACCCATAGACGTAGCCGCTTTTCGGGTCAATGCACCAACTTCGTTTAAGGCCTTGGCATCGCTAACCGATGTGTCTCGTGAATTGATGCGGGAGCTTAATCCCCACTTACTGAGAGAACTGACTCCTCCCGGCATCAGCGATTACAAATTATGGGTCCCGCGGGAGTCCTTATCTCTGTTTGAAAGCAAAGCAGATGAGATAGCCTTTCACCGGGTGCACTTTAAGAATCAGATTGGAACCAAAACGGACGCATCCAAAGGGGACATTGCCGAGTTGGTATCACCTTCAGGAACCATTCACATTGTTAAATCAGGTGAAACCCTTCGCAAGCTAAGTCGACGATTTGGTGTCAAAGTTTCAGAGCTTAAAGCCATGAATCATTTGCAGAATTCAAAAATTTATCCAAATCAGAAATTAATTGTTTCGAAAGCTGCCGTTGCATCCAATAAGCCATCCTATCATCGCTATCGGGTACGGCACGGTGACAACTTGGAGTCTATTGCGAAGCGTTTCGGTGTCGAGATAGAGCAGCTAAAAAGGATTAATCAGATCAAGAAATCAGCTATTTACGTAGGGCAGGTACTGAAGATCGAAAAATTGGCCATTTAGTTCGAATTTAGTTCGAATTGTTTTATCCGATACAGCATCATCGATAACCATGAATGCTGGTATGTCTTGTTCGGGAAATATCTACAACCAGGCATCTTGATTCGCTTAGGTGGGGCCTTTATCACCATAGGTCTTTCGATGAAGTTTTTCTCGGGAGGTGAATGGTTACTAGGTCTTGTAATGGGTGGGCTTTTGCTTGGTCTACTTATATTAATTAGTCGTCTTCTTACGCTGACGCAGTCGCTGGAACAAGAGGTTACAGGGCACAGCGAGGAGCGAGCCCAACTTGTCAGCCTGATGACTCATGAGATCACCAATGGAATGAACATTATCCAAAGCAGCCTCAAGCTCCTCGAACGACACTACCAGGTACGAAGTTCCCCGCAGGGGAAGCGATACTATGACCGAGCAATGCGTGCCTTTGACGGTATCACGAATGTGATAGATAGCGTCCGTTTTTCCCCCGTGGGGCACTCTGCGTCAATTCTCGTGAAGCCTGAGGCTCTTGAGTTTGACGAAGCTGCTGAGTTTGTGCGGTTTCTTTTTACTGACAGGATGGATTTCAAGGGCGTTCATCTCGAAGTCATCAATAAGTTGGCTCGCGGGACTTTGCTATGGGTTGATGCAACGAGCTTTATTCATACTATTTTGGCTCACTTAATTTCCAATGCGATCAAATATTCGCATCCTGGGGGCACCGTTAAACTTGTTTGCGAAGACTGGGATGATCGGCTTGTGAAAATGACAGTCTCCGACGAGGGGATTGGTATGACAATCGAAGATCAGCAGAATATCTTTAACATGCCATACCGTGAGTCCTTGGCGGGCACAGCCGGGGAACCACCAGGAGCTGGGTGCGGACTGCCAGTGGTCTATACTTTGATAAAAAACGCGGGCGGCTCGATAAAGCTTGATAGCTTAGAGGGGCGCGGGACGACCGTCACAGCGCTGCTTCCCAAAGTAACCAATTCCATCTCACAAATCGCTTAGAGCCTATTTGGCAAAAAACTGGGCTTTTGAACAAACCTTATCGAACGACTTTGCGTAGATAGTCCTCAAGGACTCTCGATTCTTCCTCGGAGTTTAGTTTTGGTGCCGACGAGGAAATATCGTTTAAGACTTCTTCCCTATACCTTCGATCGACAGCGTATTCGCGTTTAATTTCGATATCACCGCCGACGATTTGCTTGCCATAATAGTTATCCCCTGTTACCCGCTTGCGTCGCTGCCTTCGGTCTTGCTGCTTTTGTGACTGCTGAGCGGCCGATTGAGCTTGCATTAAAAGGCGCCCCGCCATGTCTGCAGCCGACTCTGCTTGCACAAATTTTTTGTCATTGCCGGAATCGACGGTATTAGTCATAGCCTGTTGGGCTGCTTT
>CAZOSN010000141.1:8976-12096 GCA_964582405.1 uncultured Oligoflexales bacterium
GCTGCTTTGATTCTTTCGCTCGCCTTTGGAGACAGCGCGCGCAACTGGGCTTCTAGCGAACCGGTCTGTGTGATATTGGAGTTTTGCATCATTCGTGTTGCCGGCCAGTTTTCGACGAGGTTATTTGCGCTTTTGGTGTTTGCTTTGTCGAGCTTTTTTGAAATTTCCCCTTGTCGCTTCTGAAGCTCTTTCATTTGGTCCCTGGCGGATGCTAGACCTTCCTGGCGCTTTTGCTCTTCGCTATTACGCCGCTCTTCTTCGAGCGCTTCAAGCTCGTCAAGCCAGGTGCGATATTCGGCAACGGTTTGAGACAGGGTTGCGATGGCCTGTTTTTGGCCTTGGACGGAATTTTGACTGTCTTGCTCGTTAATTTCTTTAAGAGCCTTGTGAAAAGGTTGCTTTTTAATTTTTTCCCAACTTTTGGGCTCTTTGCCAATGTGTGCCACCCGACGTTCCCATCGTTTATGGCGTTCATTTAGGAAACTCGTCATTCTTTGGGTAACGGCATCTACCCCGATAGGTCTCTGATTGCGTTCTTGCTCTAAGAGGCGTGATAGACCTCTAGCCGCGACGAAAAAGTCCCGGTCACGTTCTTTGTCGTCAAGGCTCTCGTGTTCAAAGAGGAATCTGTTAAGTTCTTCTTGCAATTCTAATAGCGTGCCCATCTGTGGCGATTGTGCGTTCTGCTCGAGATTATTCTTGAACCCCGCAATCTGGACCCTATCTAGTCCATCGAAAAATGGCGAATCCTGCGATTGTTGGAGAGCTTGTTGAGCAGTATTGATAGCCTCATCGGGGAGTTTTGGTGAGTTTTTCTTAGCTGCCTCATCGATTTGTGTCTTAAGTCCCTGCAAAGTTCGCAGGGTCTGATGGTAGCGTCCATAGGCTGAAGCGGTTTCGATCACTAGGGGATCGCTGCGGCCCACGAGGGGTAGAGGCACAGCTTGGTCAACAGCCTCGGCAACGATCTCAACCTGTGAGGTGTCAGACTGAACATAGGTTTCGAGAACTAGATCGTAGTTCATTTTTACAGATAATTTATCGGCGGCCATGATGTTGCTTACGATTTCGGTTGATGTATGACCCTCGGCCTTAATTAAAAGGCGTATTGTCTTGAGCGGATTTTCCGCTGAAACGCTGATCGATAAAGGAAGGGGTTTATCATCTGGCCATGGTTTTATGAGCCTGGTGGCGAGCTGAAGATCAACTTTTGGAAGCGGAAGCTCGCGCACATCGATATAAGCGACCGGTGTGTTCTCCGAAATCGTCGATAGGTAAATATCGACATCATCTTTTATCGAAAACGCGATAGAATAGACCGCTTGGTTTTCATTCGATTCATTCGCCAGGGGCACCAATCTAAAACTCTGAAATATTTCTCTCGTGCTGTCTGGATTAGTGTCACCGGGAAGTCGCTTTCGTAAATGAATCTGTGGTTTGATGCCCGCTGCATCGACGACTCTAATCTCGATCATGTTTTGATCCAGCAGCTCGATCTTTGCTAGGCCGGATTTGGATAGACTCACAGGCTCGGCTGTTTGATCGCCAGGTGTTCCCGAGACTACGGTGAGCGTCGCACCATCCCGAAGTCGTGCGACAACGTTTGAAACTTTGTGAAAAGCGTTGGAGAGAGCGGATGGCTGTGCCCACCAAGTGAAGGAAAAGACCAGTAGAGGTACAAAGAGGGACGAACCCAGGCTTCTGATTCTTGATAGTTCAAAGGTTTTCATAGCACGGATTTCGGCAGCGAGTTTTGGCTGCCAATACGCTAAAGTCTCTGGTTTTGGGTGCGCGGACGCTAAATCAAAAGGAGACGATGGGGCCTCGCTGTGACTCATGTCGAGAGCAACGAGAAAAGCGTTCGAGCTGACAGGGGTCGATTTACTGCGCCCATAGAGCCTGAGTCCAACCATAAATGCTAACACTCCAAGCCCAATAGCTTGCCAATGGTCAAAAGGTCTTACAGCGGTCCAGAGCGATAGCATGGCGCAGGCAAGAAAAATGGCTCTCAAAATGCGAAGCAAGATCGATACCCAAAGGGAAGTTATTCGGATGCGATTTATTGCATGCAAGGTATCGTCCAGCGCGTTGCTCAACTATTCGTCTCCTTAAGAATGGGCGGTCAGTCATCGACCGCCGGCTTGTGAGGATCTTGATGTGTTATTCCCACAGAAGCATTTTTGGCCGCTGATTCGTGAAGCTTCGTCCAACGGACAATGGCTTCGATAATGTGGTAAGCATCCTTCCCTCCTTCAAGGATGCTTTTCGATGAAATATTGAGAGGTAGGAGTTCAACTAATTTGTCTGGCTGTTCGTCAAAAATGGCATGTGCTTCAATACCCAAATCTGCTGGATTAGTTTTTTCGGGAAAGATCACGAGGATCGGTAAATGAAATTGGTTCAGAAGTTCAGGAACTTGACCAAGAGTTGTAACTATTTGATAGGCAAAGTTAGCTGTGATTCGGTTTAACTGGCTATTTTTTGACAAAATTGATCGTGGGATCATCCGATGAAGCAGCCGAACTTTCGGGCTGATTTCTGCGAGACCCTTGATGAGAAATCTGTTTCCGGCAGCGATATTAATTTTTAATCGAGGGGAAATTAAAATCAACCCTTGGCAAAGCGAAGGCATTTTTTTGGTCAACGATAGTGCAACTGCGGCACTGGTCCCATGGGTGATAATAAAAGGCTTTCGGCGCTCACACTTGAAGCGAGCCCATGATGCGATCTGAATTAAGTCGGAAGTCAACTCGTCGAACGAATCGATGTGGCCCAATATCCGTCCTGACCTACCATGGCCTCGCTGATCGTAGGCAAACGTAGAGTAGCCTCTCTCGGCAAGGTCTTTAGAAAACTCCCTGTAGGGAGTCGATGATTCGCCGATATCATGGACGATCACGAGGGGATGCTGATGGGATAACGAGTTGATCCATCCTTTAACGTACAGTTGTGTCCCGCGATGATCAACTGGATGGTTGAAGGGTGAGCTTTGAATATTTTCAGTGATCTTATTAGTAAATTGTGCGCGAACAACACTAGAGTCGCTTAAGCTTTGCTCAGATTCGCCGTCTTGTTTTGGAAGGGATACACATTACCTCTCGATAAAACCAGGTTACACCC
>CAZOSN010000142.1:0-4987 GCA_964582405.1 uncultured Oligoflexales bacterium
GTGAGACTGGCTCAGTTCTGTGAAATCACCCGGCTCACGTTCGTGAAATCCTGCATTCTATTCGTTCCATTGAATTTTCACGCTGATGTCGGCTCCGGTAGATCTTAACATGCAGCACCCCCTCCCTTGGGTATTGGGATAAGCCAATAACTTTCAGCTTCGTTGTATTGTTTTGGTACACTTTTTCCAGAATTCTGCTAGGTCCTGGTATTTCTTTTGGTTTCGGTTGTCTTATCCTGACAACTTTAGAATGTTCTTGAAAATACGCCTGCAAATGGCGATAAGTCGTATCAATTTTGTTGATATGGTTCTTGCACAGCCAGGGTTTTTCGTGAATACATTTGAATTCGACAGCTGGGGAATTGGTGTCTGCGTCGCTAACTTTCGAAAACTCGTGATCTACCAGAATAACTCATGCAAAAATATCTGCGGCAGAAAAGTCCCCGGTTCATGTCACGAGACGCACTTTGCTAGCTGTACCTCGCGGCATTTATTTAACTCGCTCGCCGAGGGGACTTACAGAGAAATCAATTATATCGCTGGTGATCAGAAGTATGATTTGATGATAGTCAATGGATTCAGTCATGTGATTACCATTATAGTTCCCGTCAATAGGACCTCTGAAGATCAAGTATGGTATTCTGAATTTGGGCTGACAGCTAAGGAACAGGCTTTGGTGAAGCTTTTGTTTGAAAGGCAGTCTAACAAGCAAATTAGCGAAGAGCTGGAGTTGTCACTCAGTACTGTGAAATGGCATATTCGAAATATCTATAAAAAACTGCCATTTTCATTAAAGCAAACATTGAAAAAGATTCGTGGCGATAGACTCTAGCATTTCTGATCGAATGCATTTGTGGTTCATCGTTTCTGTCCTTCAGCGTTTCGGTTGTAAAGCGCAAATTCTCGTCTCTACGGAAACTCTGAAGGACAGAACCGCCGAAATTTTCTCCGCAAATCTGAATTGTTTCCCTATAGAATCGCTGCCTCCCTACTCTATCCGGAAAGTCATTCGTCAATCCCAGTACCCTTCCAGGCCTTGCTTCGGAGTTGCCTGGAAGACTTCAGCTGATTTTGCCTTTTATTGCTCTGACATGGCTATTCAAAGATGCTCCACAATCTTGAGGTGATCTGTTTGAAGTGGTCGGTTCGGATTCAATAGGTCTGCTGGCGGGTTACCCAAAGAGTCGGGCCCGCAAATGCTCATTTCCATCCAATATGTGATCACTCCTTCTGTGGCGCTCGACATAATTGCGGCTTCTCCGGATCGATTAATGTAAGCGCGTCCATCCGGACATTCTTGCAGGCTATAGCCCGTGGTGAAGTAAGTGGTAACGCTGCAGCGATTTGGATCAATCTCACCATTGCTTAGCTTTTGTTTGGGCTCATTTTCAGTACTACCGCCTTTGTCTTTGCATGTGTCAAAATTGGAATTTTCGATGGCTTTCCACTTTGTGACATCGCTGCCGTTTTCTGCAAGAAAAGCAGAAGCAAATGCTATTTTACGGTTGTTTTGATGGAGGTCGGGATAGGGGAAGCCTCCGTTATCTGATGATTCTCCACTCTTCGGTATTTGATCTGTCGATCCTTTGTGATCTGTAGATCCGGTGCCAAAAGCTGATGCTGAAACGAATAAAGAGGTTAACATTAAGATTGAAATTTTCATATCTGGCTCCTTGAGTTGATGGGTTTCAATCCCGTCGTTGATCTATCTTGCATCTTAGGTAGGAGAATGGGCCAATTTTGTCTCAAGCTGAGACATTTTTTTTGAATGAGACCACTTGTAATTTGTCAGGGATGATTTTGGGGTTTGGTAGCCCATTTGCTGTCTATCTTGCGCCGCATGATGAGCCGAACTTAGCTCCTATTGTGAAAAATTTTCTTGCCAGTGGATTAGTCTGCTAGAATAATTGGCTAAGGATTTCTTTTATTTGATTGTAACAAGTTAGGGTCTGACCTTGAAGGACTGCAATGGGTAATAAAGAAGCATTTCGCCGATTCTACGATGACCAAATTGGGTCTGTTTGCAACTATTTTCGGCGTTTGGGTTGTAATCAGGAGCTTACCGAAGACCTGGTCCAAGACACTTTTGTTGAAGCCTATAGGTCGTTCCATACCATAAAAGAACCGAAAGCCCAGAAAAGTTGGGTGATGACCATTGCACGACGTCAAATTGCAAAAAAGATTCGGTCGGGAATTTTAGAAGATGCTTTTGCCGATCTCGATATGTTGCCTTTCGGCGAAGACTCCAACTGTGAACGCAATTTAGATGCTCAGAGGGCGTGCCGCGCGATTTTGCATCGCATAGTTCTCATGAAACCCAGGGCGAAGCAGCTAGCCATCGCCATGTTTTTTCTGGAGGAGCGACCGCTCAGGGAGATATCGGATTTGGTTGAGACCAACATTTCGACGCTGACTACTTGGTGCAATCGCTTTCGACAAGACTGCCGAGACTTATTGGAATCGCAAGATGGGGTTTCCCCTGAAGGTTCGGTGCATATTTTGACTCGCGAGACTGTTATGCAAAAAGGAAGCATATGATGAGGGTATCGATAAATTCACTTTGGGAGATGGTTCAGATATACCGATCACGCCGGCGTCTGCTCAAGCTGTTTCTTCACAATGGAGCCAGCTTATCAAATACGCCTCCCCATGAGATCAACGCCGACGAGTTGTGTCGTCATATCGAAGCTCGCATCGCTTTTGAATGCCCCCAGCCCCATCAGGCTCGCAGAGCACGGCCCTCTAGTTGGCTTGGTGGCATATTGGACTTTGTGGTCCGACCCACTTATATGACTACTGTTTCTGTGGGTGGCGCGATCTGTTTGATTTTGGCTGCGATGACTTGGTCGGATCAGGTTCCACGCAAAGTTGCCTTAATTTTGGACTCGTCGCCGATGAAAGGTACCACTTCAGATCAAGCCGAACTAAGACCTGAAATCCGGCTTAATTTTTCAATTGTGGAGAATCAAGGCTCATCCAAGCCAATTGAATCCGGTATGACAATCGAAAATCATAAACCTATGATCTTCGCTGTAGAGTGGTCAAATCGCGTGGCCTTTCAGCCCTTTCAATTGACTGTAACGGTCCAAGAACCAGATGGAGCTGTGGCTCAGATCGCAGACCAATACCTCGTAACAAATTCCTACCAGCCACTGCGCGGCAAATCGGGTATGATTTCATTCATTCCCCAGATGCCCGGTACATATCGGATTCAGGGATTTGCACAGATTGGTAGCGAATCGATTGCAATTCAAGGGATTCAGGTTCATGTCGAAAAATAATTCGTTGGACTGGCTATTTTCATACCTCTGCTTCTTTTTTTTCGCGCTTGATTCGTTTGGAGCGATTGCCGAACTTTCCCTTAGCCATGATCAGATCCAGCAGGCTCTCGGGCCACGGAGGTTAACTCTTTTGATCGGCGTGAAAGATTTTCGCGATTCTCGCTACCCCGCTTTGCAGTTTCCCCATAAAGACGTTGAAGACGTTCATAATTTTTTTGCAACCCATAATCACCTCAGTCATGATCAGGATATCATGGTGCTTAGCGACCGCGCCACTCAAGCTGGTATTAAAGCGGCCTTTGACCAATTGGAGCGCAGCAACCTATCTGAGAAAGATATGGTAATCGTCTACGTCTCTAGCCATGGTACACTCGCTTATGACCATGAGCAACAGCTTCAACGCTATGTCGTGCTGAATGATTCTTTATTTGATAACCCCAAAGACACTGCGATGCCTGTCGATTACTTGGAAAGTCGTCTTGCTAGGCTAAGATCGCAAAAAAAGGCCTTGATTCTCGCTCTATGCCACTCCGGAAACGGTAAGTCGGCACTGCCAGGTCCGATCAATCGTGAGCTCAAAACTATGAAAGGAGTATTTTATACCAAGCCATTTCACGAGGTTTCCGAGGCCATGATGGTTCTATCAGCATCCAGTTGGGGTCAGCCTGCCCGAGAAGATCAAACCCTTAAAAATGACATCTATACTCACTTTTTATTGGAAGGCCTGGATCGCAATGACACGAATGATGATGGTGCGATTTCTCTGTTTGAAGCACATGAGTACGCAAGGTCTCAGACCTACGATTTTACTCGTGGAAGTCAAACCCCGTCGGCACTTGTTAATGTCCTAGGGATGGACCCGTTGATTCTAAATGGATCTATTAAAAAGCCGGGTAATCCGCTGATCGTCGCCAATTCCGATCTGTTTCGTAATCTTCGAGTCGAAGTCAATGGCAAGTCCAAGGGGAGCTTGTGGCAGCCGGTTAAGGTCGAAACCGGGCGGGTTAGGTTGGCACTTATAGACCCAGAACGACCTCGGTCGCCGCTTGTGGATCACTATCTCTATCTGTCACCAGAAACAACTTATAGTGTGCATGATATCATCACTCGCAAGCCAACCTATCAATTTGATGCCGTGGTGTCGTTGTTGCCAATTACGCCAACCATAGATCAACTTAATTCTCAGGATCTTATGGCTTTGGGTGTCGAGATCGCTTCCAACGATATCTTGGGTCTTCCCTATGGTGGAGCCATAACGCTTCAAACCTACAAACGGGAATATAGCAAATCTTTCGACGACATTCGGAGCCCCATTCATTTGAATGCTGAGATTATGCAGGTGTCGTTCTCGACTTACCTCGAATTTGACCGTAATTGGCGAGGAATTCTCAAAGGTGGTATCGAACGCGCTCATATGCGACGACTCGTCGATAATGATAGCTTTTTACAAAGGGACCAAACCATGACGATGGTCTATCCTACCTTTACCACCGCGATGCGTTACATTTTGCCGTGGGAGCCTCTTCATATTGGATTTCATGTGCAATTTTATCCTGGCTTTATTGCAGCCTACCGGCGCGACGATCAGACGAGTCTGCGTACGGCTGGATTTGGCATTTTTACAGGGGCGACCTACTAAAAAAGAGGATTTGATGGACGTTCACCGACAATTTCATTTGATGGTCAAATTAGTAACTAGCCTGATC
>CAZOSN010000142.1:4997-12081 GCA_964582405.1 uncultured Oligoflexales bacterium
TCGTCGCGGCGATACTTCAGATGGCCTGTCAACAGGGAGCGATCAATGATGCGCGCGATCGCTATCAGAGTGTCTATGGCTTGACTCGACCTTCCAATGATCCGATTCGCTTTGTTCTGGGTCGTGTCATGTACAACGGTGCACCTGTGGCCTTAGCGCGCGTCTACAAGCAGGGAGATCCCGTCTATGCCTTAACCAATGCGCAGGGAGGCTTTATGCTTGAAGGGTTTAAATCCGGCAAGCCGTTGGTACTTCATATCCTCGATCAATCTAACCATGGCCGGACCCTTGCTTTTGATTTTGCCGAAAATGGCCGGTACGAAAACGATCAGATCGGTCTTGAACCGCTGATTCAAGTTTCCGGTTTGATTCATTCTGGAGATGCGCCCATAGCAAACGCCCGAGTCTCGATTGCAGACTCCCCCTTCTCTCAACTTACCGATGACAAGGGAAACTTTCTGCTAGAAATTCCGCCTGGAACCTATGACCTGTCTGTCAAGCATAGCCTGTATCAAATCCAACAAAATACGAATCTAGAGCTTCAAAAAGATCAAACCTTGGACATAAATCTAGAGCCCGCTAGCCGCCCTTCTGCTCGACTCATTCTTATCTCCGACGAGGCTCCTATTAGCCGAGGTCTTGAAGCCTTTTTTAAGGTGGAAAAAACAGATGACCTTAAGTATATCCGCATTGTAAATTCGTATGGCCCGCAGGATAAAAATCAGCCTATCTTGGATGGTCGCTGGCACGAAGTCGGGGATCACTTCAGTTTGAGTCAAACCACACCTGGCATCTGCTGGATTGAATATGAGTTTATGGATTCGGTAGGCAATGTCACGCAGCCTGAAGCGATACCCTACTACAGCACCTCCCTCGATCGCTCGTGGCGCCTGATCCATGGGAATGCTTTTGAAACCCAAAAGGTAGAAGCGTTCGAAAAAGTAGCCTTCATCCCAAGTTTTACACTTGATAAATTTGAGTTCGAAAAAAAGCTACCAGAAGAGGCTGAATCGTCTGTAGATTATCCGAGCTCAAGGCCCGTAGCGTTAGAGACGAGCACCAAAGATGGCTATCGGTTAATCATTTTTCCTCCAAGTATTTACGGAGACCTCATTGTGGCAAAGGGCGCCAAACTGCGGGGAAGTTTGACGATTAGAGGGGAGGTTCAATTGTCTGGCACAAACGATGGGAGAATTGACTGGGATTTGGCGTCACCAGACCTATATTCGTATAGAAAACTGACCTTATACGGCGGGGCCATTGCGATCAATGGCGGGTCTATTAAGCATGGCGAGTTGTCCATCTCAAGTGGGATTGGCGGCACAAGTATCACTAATACCAATCTAATCGGTATCGATCTATATGCCCAGCTTAGACCTACGAATCTAGATAGTTCTATGCCGCAATTGAATGTAAAGAATTCAAAGTTCGAGGATTCTTCGATCAGATTGGAGTGCGTAGATTCTGGTCTGACTATTTCGTCAGGTGGAACCATCAGCCTGGTAAAATCTAGACGATTTTCCGGCAAGTTTTTAGGCGCCGGCAGCTTGCAAGAAAATCCTCCAAAAGACTCTGATCAAGGTTACAACGTCCGATTTCAGGCTTCAGAATTTGTCAATATTGCAACGATGCTCGAATGTCCACGAAACGATTTAAACCTACCGGTAAGGATTGAATTAATTCAGAGCAATTTCTTTAAGCCGTCGCAGGATTACTATTTTAAGGTCAGTAAACTTTCGGACCATGTGCAAGGTCATCTTATTTTCAAGGGCAATTATGTCTCTGAGCCCAGCTTGATCGCCCTAGATCAAACCCAGTGGCTGATCAATATTGAACAGGCCAATCCAGATCCAATTCAGGGCATAGGGCCATGGTGATGCCGGACCTTCGTTCGCCATTGTCAGAGAGTTTGCAATTTTTCAAAAATTGTCTTTTTTAATCCAAAAAACATAGTCCTATGGAAATTTGAAAAATTTTTTTTCATGGGCGGCTATTTTTCTTCAATCATTGGATATAATGGCCCTTGGGATGCCTTATCTGTTTCTACCTATGAGTAAAGGGAAATTTATGCGTCTGAGGTATGCTCTGCTGTTGTCGTGTTTGTCGTTTTCATCGGTATCGTTTGCTGGTCCTCAATGGGGATGCACAGCCCTATTTTTCGGTTCTGACGGGAAGACCGATTTATCGAAGGATATTTCGCCATTTATCGATGGTGCAGATGCGGGGCCAGCATCGGCCGCTTGTAAAGACCGGGCGAGCAAAACACCCGCTGTTTGCTACAGAATCTGGCCAAAGGAGCAACCGGGTGTGAAATCAAAGCTTTATAAGAAGGATGGGACTGAAACCTCCGTGGATAAATGCGACAGTGATTGTGGTGGTGTTCCCAAGTGTAAGACCTACCGAGTGTAAGCCGATTCTTCTGAAGGCGGTTCATTTTCATGAGCCGCCTGACTTTTGGTGCTACGAAAGATGGTCTGAGATATTTAGGACGTATGGACGATCTGAACTATTCTTTCCAGCTAAGTGGATTTTTCATTGAGTTACTCTATCCCCTTTTGGCCATGGGTCAGCGTATGCCTTCGGTGAAAATTAACTCGACACGGCGGGCAGCTTCTAAAATCTGTTCTCGAACCGGGCCCGAAGGAAAATACCGAGGCGCACTTTCTTGGCGCAATTGCAGCAAAGTCCGATGCTCGCCCATTCTTTCATGATGCCACCCAGGGCCATCGGGACCTTCTTCCCAAAGTGATTGACCCCAAATTAGTAACTCTGCTTCATACTTGAGTCCCTCATGAGTCCATTTCCATACATGCCGGAGATCATGTTCACTCCGAGGAACCGACAGCGATCCGCAATAAGTAAATCCGGTAAAAAGCTCTTCCAGAAGTGTGCGGAGATTTCGAATTTCGAGAATTCCTCCTTTGACTTCGCGGTGTGGACCGCTTGTGAGCAAGTCCTCAGGTGATTGATACAAACAATGCCCGTCATGTGCTCCCGCGATACCTTCTGAAGCGATCCACCAGCTTAGTGCCACATGGATTGTCAGATTTGCATATGCTCTCCGCCCCGGTTCAAAAATGAAACTTCCCTCAGTTATCAGGTGCGACAGCTTGTTATTCAAGGTAACTCCTGCTGCAAGAAATTCGCCCAAACTACCCGTCAAATGTCATGAACGCTGCTTTACAGATTCGCTTGATTTATTATGTTCCAATTAGAAGACTTTGACTTCATCATAAAAAATAAAATGGTTCTTAATGGTTACATAAAACTACCCAAAGTTATCTAAATTTTTCCTGGGTTAGTCCGACAATAACAAAGGTGTTAAACGCGACGGTGATATTTTGGGAGGAAGTTTGTCGCATGAGAATCCGCATGATTGAATTAACGTTGCTGAGTTTCGGGATGATTAGTTGCGGTGCTGCGCATACCGACACCACAGATCCTTCAGTCGATACAAAAACTTCAACCGGCTCGACATCCACTTTGGGAGCTACGCTGGCCAATTGCCCTAATTCCAAGCCCTCAACCATAACAAGCAAAGGCGTGATCGTTGAGGCTACTCTTGATAGTGTGAACGAAGCCTGGCAGTGCGATAAATCGAGCGCAAGCTTTATCGCCCAGCTTGAATCTGACTTTGTCCATTATGCCTATAACATTGTCTGTAGCGCAGGGTCGAGCACCGCGGAAAAGAGGGCTAGTTTGTGGGTGCAGGGCTTTAACGCTAATGAACCATTTACCGTTCAAATTGGCTCTGCATCGCCTTGGTCCTCAACTAATCCGAATCTAAGCATGCAGGTCAAGACCTCAGAAGGTAAGCTCGAGCAAGATTCCTTTTCGATCGATCCGGACAGCTTAAAAAGCGTAGCTGCCATAGTCTGGGACTACTCTGTTACGTCAACTGCACATTCATTCTCAGGTTGTATGGAGGGAGTATTTCAGGCAAAGGGTACGAAGGGTACGCCCACTTACCGCGCCTCTGGCAGCGCTAAAATTCTCTTTGATGTTGGAGTCGATGCATTAAAATAGATGCCGTGTGTATACCTCGTACTCTCATCCTCAATTTTTAGATGATTATTTTGGGACTGATTCATTGAGGCGGGCAACAAGCCAACTTATAGCATCATACCCAAACTCTGTCTCGTCTAGGACAATGCTTTCTTTATCGACTTCATTCACGGCGATGGTTTTCACCCTGAGTTCCTTTGACGCCGTCATCTCAATCCCTATGAAGAGTTCATGTGGAATCGCACACTTAGATCCTTATGGAGACGGTTAAGATTAAGAGTCTTTTTAAACAGGCTACCGTGAAAACACTCTCGTAAATTAATTGGGGAACAAAGGCCATCTATGCCTCAAAAAATTGATCCTTGAGGCCATTATTCCGAAACTATGACGGCATCATGCTTTCCGCTCGATATAACCAAATTTTTCCAATGCTCTTATCCAGCGTGGTGCATTTTTCTGCGTCATCAGTTCTTCGTAATCTATCCCCGGATCTTTGTAAGCTTCCTGGGATTTTAAGATCGTAAAAGCCACCTCCAGCAACTTATGTGCAACGGCAATCACAGCTCTCTTTTTCCCCCTGCGTACAGCAAGGCCTTCAAAGCGCCCCTTAAATTGGCTTCGAGTTTTTGAGGCCGCGTGCGCCGCTTCACACAAAATTCTTTTTACATAATGGTTCCCTTTGCGGGTGCGTCCACTTTTTTTTACCAGCGCTTTCGTTGTTCCCTGGGCATATACCAGCCCATGAGGACAGCCGATCCGCTGTTCCAAAACAGGTCATGTCGCACCCAATCTCCGCTAGCAACATTGCGGCACTTATCTGGTCAAACCCAGGAATGGTTTGGATCAACTGCCACTCCTGTTCATACGGCTTCATAGCCGCAACGACCTGCTCATCGATTTCTGCCAGCAGACTCTCGATTTGGCGCATGTGCCCACGAATCTGCTTAAGAAGAAACTTCTGGCGGTCATGTAACTCCCCATCAAGAGACCTTGCGATCTCTTCACTCTTGCGCTTGAGACGGCCTCTGGCCATCTTGGCAAGTTTTTCCGGCTTCTTCTTGCCATCGATCAAGGCATCGATCATTTGGCGAGCCGAAACACCGTCAATGTCGCTCACAACAATACCTAGCTTGATGCCACAACTTTCAAGAGTCTTGTGTAAACGGTTTTTTTCTCCCGCGAATATACCAACCAGCTTCATGCGATAACGTGTCACCATTCTCAGCTCGCGTAAATCGCGAGGAGGAATAAAACTGGCCTTCAGTAACCCAAACATGCCGAGTTGAGCCAACCATTTACTATCATTAATGTCGGTCTTCTTTCCGGGGACGTTTTTAACGTGATAGGCATTGACGACAATGGCAGAAACATCGGCATCTTCCAGCGCTTCATAGACCGCCTTCCAATAGATGCCTGTACCTTCCATAATCGCAAGTTGAACGTTTTTCTCCTTTAAGAAACTAGCCATTTTCCGCAAATCGGCACGAAAAGTTGGAAACTCCTTAATCGAATAACGAATTTCATCTTCCTTCTCACCCACTTTTTCGGCTATGGCCGCGACAACGACTTTGCTATGAACATCAAGTCCAGCACTACATTTGAATAACGCTTGCACATCGCATCACCTCCTTTCCGCGCGTTTCCTGAAAGAAGATGCGCTCGATCTCTTAGGTACAACAAATCGTTTGCTGAGCCTGGAACCGCCAAAATCAGAGTTTTCAAACTCCTCTGTGCACCACCCCACTGGATACCGCCGCCGTTAAATTTGTTTGCAATTTAGCGGCATTGTACTGAAACTTGTGGGTAAGAGTAAGGAAAAATGGGGCCACTTCAGTCCTCGTAGCATAGGAAAATTGGACAGGCAGCAACTCTTCTTACGACCTATAGGTAGGTTCCAAAAACCATAGACAGCAAAGTGCCTCCCCCTTTGATAATGCACTTGCCATCTTCAAGATAGAATTGCTCACGGCCAGCGCTTAAGGTTGGGTCTGTTGGCGAGCTGCTATCGGATGTCATCCAATATTTACGCACATAGGCCCCGCCAATCCAATCAATCCCAAAATAAGAGTCCTTCTTGCGCCACATATGACCCAGCGAAAAACCATCGAGCACGCTGCGCACCGTCGCATGTTCTTTATAAGTCTGTGAGCCATCGGAGGTAGCGATCTCCATCTTGACATCGGTCGAGGCAATGCCGGCACCGATTGCTAGATTAAACCGTCCGCCGAACAGAAAAAATCGCAGCTGGTGATAGAACATCCTACGGTGGAAGCTGCCTTCGATTACCCTGATATCGCTGTTCCGAGCCGGATCATACTGCGATTTGGTCGAGGTAGGATAGACGCTGCTATAGTTGGTAAATAGCAGGTCGGTTTCATAGACAAAGAAGTTATTCATTGGGACCTGTAATTGCAACCCGCCCGTTGATAGACATGAAAACAGGAAGCTGGCTTGGAGACCAAGACCTAGCGACCTAGCCTCATGGCTCACGAGCGTGAAAGCAATGCCTATCAATATCATTCCGATGCGGTGCAAGCTGCCTCCAGTATATTATCGTGGTTATCAACCAATGGGTACCCTTGTCATAAATATCAACAGTAAGGAACGCTTCATATGGCACCCCAAAGCTAGTTTCGGTTTTTAGCTAGATTTCTTTATTCCAGGATCCTACATTCCGTATTTTGACCGCGCTCATCTTTCGGCCGCTGGCTAACCACTGCGGTCACGAAGTAGTGACCGAGCCTGTTCCTCGGCTCAACGTCGGACGTAAGACGCCAACAGCTGTACGCCGTCTAACACAGGCTCTTGCGAGCGCTACTCGATGGTAAAAAATCTTGCGTCTTCGGACGGCATGACCCATGGTGGAAATAGACGCAACCAAAAGCGAGATTGGACGACGGCGTGCCACACGTTTCGAGAAAAGTGTTCCAAGACAGGGTGCATAAAGCGATTAAATCCAGTAACTTAAGCTGCTTATCCGAACAAACTTACACAATCAAAGTGTGGAATGTAGGCTGGATTCATTGACAGGACTTTAAGGGATAAATTTAAAAAAAGACGCGTATTGCCTAGTCAGCAA
>CAZOSN010000143.1:0-12062 GCA_964582405.1 uncultured Oligoflexales bacterium
TAAAGTTATTACTGAAGAGTACCAAATTCGTGGCACGCGAATTTCACTTCTGGTAGACGAGGAGGAAAAAAAGTTCTTACCATTTGCTTTTCAGCTTGGGCTCCTCTCCTATCATCCAAAACCCTTTACGAAGGACACCCTAAACGAGCAGCTTCAGGAGTTAATGAAGCTCTATTCGGATTCGGGCTTCTACGCACCAATAGTGTCTGGTCATTATCTACGCAAAATTATGGCGGAAATTGGACAGGATGATGAGCTACTCCGGTTTGAGAGAGAACTACTCAAAATGTATCCGGGGAACAGAAATCTGATGTTCAATCTGGTTGGACCGCTTTCTCGCCTTGGCCGAACCGATGATGCAAAGGGCATTTTGAAACAACTTAAGATCCTTGACCCAGCCTTGGATGGAATGATCAAAGAATACTGCCAGAAGTATTTGGGCGGAGCTACCGATATCGATGCCGCTGCGGGGCAAGCATTAAACGTTCTCAATCTTGAAAATGTTGTCGTAGTCGATTCGAACAAGGCTATGCAGGATACGTATAGGCAGGCTTTTAAGGAATTGGGGCTCGAAAAAATCGATGTGTTTGGAGATGGGGAATCCGCCGCAGCTCATATCAAGAAAAACCCCAATCCAAGTCTTGTGGTCATGGATTGGCGCCTTCCTAAGCTCGCCGGACCACTGTTCATCCAAAGAATCAAGGCCGCTGGTGCTCCCAATGCACCTGTTGTCGTGGTAAGCGAGGTTCTAGAAAAAGATGATCATCCTCTTGTGAGGGAAATGGGGGTTGCCTCAGTTCTGGAAAAGCCCTGTGATAAAGCTAAGATTATCGAAGCTATGATTGTTACGATTCAACAGGATCGGGTTCCTACTGAGCAGAATGCCATGGAACGCAAGATGCGCGAACTCATTAAGAGCCGCAACTTTGGTGAAGCACTGGCGATCAAGACTAAGTACAACCAGGATAAAGATATAGAACAAGGGGCAAAAGAAACGATTGCGGCTGAATTTGCGTATGCTCAGAAAAATTATGAAGCGGCTCGCGATCATGGGGTTGAGGCGATCAAACTGAGCGGGGATTCTCTTTTCACTCTCAATCTACTCGGCAAGACGCTGATGAATTTACGAGAGTTCGATACCGCGCTACGCTGCTTTAAGAAAGCACAGTCTCTTTCTCCAAGAAACATCGAACGCCTCTGCATGATCGCCGAGGTTCATTCAGAAATGGGCAACGAGGACGAGGCGGCTAAGACGCTTTCGGAGGCAAAGGCCGTCGATCCGGCAAATCAGAGTATAACTGAATCTGAGGCCAAAGTTGCCGTCAATTCAGGAAATGTGGAAAAGGCAAAGATGCTGATGGGGCAGCTTGATGCAATCGAAAACGTGGTTTCGTTCATGAATAACTCAGCTGTAGCCATGGCGCGCTGCAACATGGTCGAACAGTCGGTCGAGCAGTATCGCAAGACACTCAAGTCGATTCCTGACGACAAAGAAGATACTAAGGCGATTGTTATGTACAACCTCGCGCTAGCTCATGTGCGAGCCAATGAACTGGAAGAAGCTAAAATTTATCTCGAGCGCTGCATCAAGACTCCGACCAAGGTAAAAAACAAGGCAAACAACGTACTTAAAAATGTGAAAAAAGCCTTGGAGAAAGGTTTAACTTTGACGCTGGCAAATTCCGGTAGTCCTCAGGCAGCTCACCCTGCTGGCCAAAGTCCTGCTGCAACTGAGGGGATAGCTAAGACAAACGAAAAAACAGCGGAAAAGGCAGCGGAAAAAGACTCCCCCCGTGAATTGGCAAACGAAGATTTACTTGCAGCCGTAAGCACGAGTCCCGGGGAAGCTGCACTCTTTTTGGTTTTCCGTCCGACAAAGGTTGACTCGGCTGCACTTGAGCTAGTCAAAAACATGCCCAAGTTTCGCAAGCGCGAGACTATCGAGAAAGAAGAGTCAGGTGGCGCAGACAAAGTCATGGCGGCCTCCGCATGACTACGTCACTCGCTCAGTTCATACCTGCGCCCGGGTTGGTTTCTCTCTACGAATTTTAATAGCCTCGAGGAACCGAGCAAGGATTATCGAATCATCTAGTAATTTTGGATCTCGTCCCTGAAATTCCGGATGCCATTGCACTCCAAAAATCCAAGACGGACCGCTGTGCCTCACGGCTTCAATGATGCCGTCTTTTGGGCTAATCGCTTCAACCTTGAAATCGGGAGCGAGTTGTTTGATCGCCTGATGGTGCACCGAATTGACCAGTAATACTGGAGATTTATACCACGTTGCCATTTCTGAATTCTCGGTAATCCTAAGGTCATGATGATTGGTGTCGTAGATTTCCCAATTTCGGTGGCAAAGAGCATTGGGGGCATGGGTTTCCACGTCCTGGTAGAGAGTACCGCCGAAGGCCACGTTCAAAAGCTGAAGTCCACGGCAAATACCAAGAATTGGCTTGCCCTGTTTTACGAAATCCCGAACAAGCGCGATTTCGTAGTCATCGCGAAGTCTATCCCCCGACCATTCTGGACGCTCGGCAACCTCACCATAACTTGGAGGAGCAACGTCAGAACCCCCTTGCAGCACAAGGCCGTCGAGATCCTCGGCATAGCCGCCGAAGTCGTGACCGGTTGCGCGAGAGGGGATCATATACACAAGGACGCCCATGCTTTGCAGCCAGTGGGCCATGCTTTGCTCGAGGTACTCTAAGACTTTGCCCTTAAAAATCGACCTTAAGGGATCTGCTGGAAAAAAACAGGACGACAATCCAATCCGAAGCCGAGCATTCATTACCAAATTCCACACCTGCGCCGGTTAATGTTGCTGCGATTATCGCATGCTTTGGCGCAGGGGTTCAAGGTGGACCTTCGGGTTGCTCGGCATGTCTGGCCGTCATTTCCTGTTTATCTTTGGGTGCATCAACGTTTGATGCCAACGCACCCCAAACGCTCTCTAAAATATTGCGCTTGAACAAATCTTCGCGACTGCCTGATAACCAGTTATGCTTGGCAAGGCGTCGAGCAGAGCGCTCTCATTCTTCATGCAATTGACGACATTGGTCTCATTGCGAACACCCCGGCAGGCGGAAGCCGCAACCTGAGCCTTCTCTAGTTTGCTTCCTTCTACATCTGCTAGAAAATTTTGAACACCTTCGAGGCACTTTGCTGGAAGGGTGGGATCATGGCTTGCCGAGCAGCTTAGTGCGGCCGCGAGGTAGGTTTCGTAGTCCGAGCCTGGGAGTTTATCATAGGAATTGGCGACGCAGTCATTGATCTGACCGGCGTTGCTATTGTGGGTGCATGCGATAGCCGCAAGCTCGTATGTTTCAAGGCTGCTGCCTGGAAAATAGCCATAGGCATTTTTAAGACAGTCTGCAATTTCGGTCGGTGCTGAAGCACCACCACACGCTAGATTGGCTACCCGCATGCCTTCTGCCGGATTGTCTTGAGGGATGAAGGAAGTCGCATTTGCGAGGCAGCTTTTTTGGATATCGAGGCCTGCATCGCCGCGGTAGACAACAGATGCATTTAGGCCCAAGAATGATTTAACAGCAGTCCAGTAATAGTTGAATTGAGTATAACGGGCTGCGGGAATAGGGGTCAGCGCCTGATAAGCCAGCTGATCGATAACGTCAGCCTGAAAAGCTGCCTTAGCTTTTAGCTGATCGATGCAAGATTCGGTTGCACAGGTTGTTTGAAGAAGAGATACAAAATCTTGAAGCTCGGTATACAACGCCTTCAATTGTGGCTGACCGTCCTTTGTTGCCCAATAGGTTCCACCTTTTTCTCTGCCTATTGAGATGATATTTTGCCTTGCTTGACGCACGTTGGCCAATATCTGTGTGAGGGGGGACGCGCCTAAAGCAAAACTTACATTGCTCAATAAAGCTGCCGCTACTACCAGTCTCTTCATAATCGAATCCTATGATCTAAAAAATTTATCCAACTCCTGCTGTCATTCCATTCGATCTGATCAATAGGTCAAACCGAATGAAATTGGCGGGCATCTAACCCCACTGCGTTAAGTCGATGATTGCTGCGTTGCTTGCAGGGAAAAAATCCTCATTTACCCAAATGTAAACTGCGGTTTTTTCCCTGCCGCGCGCCTTGCACTCCCCGACTTAACGCAGTAGGGCTAAGCACGGCGGGTAAAATATCACCAGTCCGGCAATTGTCCTGGATTTTTGTGGGCGCGCTGCTTGAGTTCATCCCAGCAGTAATTAAAATTCCAACCGTCATCAACATCATAGTCTTTGAACTTTTTCCAAAAATTTCGTATCGCGTCCCGCAGCTCATTGCGCTCTTTGGCGGAATCATCTTCGCGCCTGAGTTTGGCAGCGTAGTCACTCGCCGCACGAACAACATCCTTCATTTCTTTTTTCAACCGGCGCCGCTGAGAACTGCTGATATGATCATTGTCGTCATCGCGCAAATCGTCGCTTAATTCTTTTCGCGCACAGCGAGCAAAGTTTTCTAAGCGATTGGCAAACCAGTCCAATCCATTGGCATGAGCAGAGCCTTGAGCTAAGAATAGCATTGCGGCAAGTAGTATCTTTTGTTTCACGCTGGGTTCCTTTCTTTATTATGAAAACGAGCGGCTAGGGTTCTATCGATTGTTGACGCGATATCTTCTTGGGTCATGCTTTTTAATGCTCTGAGTCGCAAAAAGTGTCGAGGCGCTTAAGACTGGGATTTGTCGGGACTCGGACGGCGTCATGCTTCTTCCTTTATGACTTCAGGACTTGCAAGCTTCAAGGCCGCCCGTCGTACCGCTTTGAGAGCTTTCCGTCAACGATTTAGATCCAAGAGCTTTGGCGGCAGGAGCCAAGGTTGGGATTAAATTAGGTGTTTTTTTGCGCTGGCTTGCAAGGCGCGGATCGGGCGCGGGCCAAATCCTCTCGGGGGTTTACAGCTTTTCTAGATGGCGTAACGATTAAATCGCGCAGGTGGCCAGAACGCTACCAAAAAAGTCGTTTAAAAAAAGCCCATAAAAACAAATTAATATCAATTTTTCTAAAGGTTTTCCCGATTTCGCCGACGAATACCCTTGAAAATGGCATTGGCCACGACGTCGGAGGTAAGGACATGAATGCTTCAGAAATTAAAATCAGAGCTAGCAGGACGCTTTTTGGACTCCTTACCATGATCGGAGCCTTTTCTGGCTGCGACATGAGCTCCAAAGTACACATCAAGCCCGTCTCAAAACAAGATAATCCGACAGAGCTTAAGACCCTGAGCGCTTTGGCTCTGAGTTTCAAGGTCGTCGAGGATATCGAATTAGCCCTCGTTAGCTCTGGCATGTCTACAGAACAAGCCAAGGTTATTGGATCTGGGGCTCTTGCCGGGATTTCCGGGGCCACAGGTTCGGGTGGAGCTGGACTGATGCTCGCAGAGGGTGAGCCGACGCTTGCCACTTACCTTCCCGAGATCATTTCAGGCGCGATGAAAGCCACGTCAGATCAGGGAAGTGGGCTTGGGTCGGCGGACCAAAAGATCTCTGCGATCGGGGTTATAACCTCCGGGATGTTCAATTCACTCAATGGCAAAATGGATGGGCTTAGCCCAGAAGTTCGCAATGCTCTCCCAGGCAGCGTCACCAAGGCTGCCGTGTCGTCGTTGGGTAAGGCTGGCCTCAGCGGTAGCGACATGTCCAAGGGGCTAGGTAAAATCATGAGCGAGGGCGTAGGAAATCTTAAGCAGGCGGGTTTTTCTAGCGATGACATAAAATCAGTCGTCCGCGACATGACCAAAAGCAGCGTCGCCGGTATGAAAAGCAATGCGCTGGATGGCAAAGACGTTGCGATGGCCATGAAACAGCTTATGAGCAGCACAGTAGGTGCCCTTGGGGCAACTGGGGTTAAGGAGGATTCCATCGGTGGTTTTGTCGGACCGATAATGACCGAAGCTGTAGGAGGTCTCGCAACTCTAGGGATCAGTGATGCGACTCAGATGCAGACTATGGTGTCTGATATGATGGGAAGCTCGGTCAAGGCACTGACCGTCGCTGGGGTAACCAAAACCGAAAACATAGGCCCGATTCTCAATAGCTTCGTCTCAGGAGCTATGGCAGGAATCAGCCAGGTTGGTGTTGAAAAAAACAAGATGGGGTCATTTGTCGGCGATATGATGAAGGAGGCTGTCGGCTCGCTGGATGCAATCGGCGTCCGAAATGCCAATGACATCAAAAATCTTGCGGCCACTGTATCAGCGGGTGCAATTGCGACGTTCAAAGACATCGGCATTACCGATGCTTCAACTCTAAAATCAGCCTCGC
Organism: uncultured Oligoflexales bacterium; assembly: GCA_964582405.1. GTDB lineage: Bacteria > Bdellovibrionota_B > Oligoflexia > Oligoflexales > Oligoflexaceae > CAZOSN01. The sequence goes on from CAZOSN010000143.1 coordinate 6,272, forward strand.
AGGCTGTGGCTTCGGGCACTATGAAGGCCTTGGGAGGTCTCAATGACAGAGGGATATTAGATAAGTCAGCCGTCCAGGAATCCTCAAAGCTTGTCTCAGAAAAATCGGTTTCGGTCATGTTTCAGAGCGCACGCGATGGTGGATTTGCCAACTCCATCGGTGATCTTGCATCCGGGTTTGCGATGGGTATGGTGAGTGGCCTTGCATCGGCGGGATGGGCAGCTGGCGACATAAGCACGGTTTCAAGCAGCATCACGTCGGGATTTTCTGCGGCGCTTCAGGGCGAGTCATCCATTGATTCCGGAACCTTAGTCGCAATGACCACGACAGTGACAAATTCCACCAATTCGTGGGTCAACACCATCGCTATGGGTTCACCGGCCGATGGCCCTAGCCCCGAGCAAATGGATCAATGCATCTCATCCGGCAGAATCATTAAATTTGACACATCAGGCCACTGGTATTGCGCTAGCACAACGGAGACCACAGGATACTTGCCGCCGCCTCCCACAACAGGGGGCGCCGGTGCAGCGGTCATTGCCGTGATCAAACCAAACGGTCCAGATTTTTGGGATGTTCCCACGGGTCAAACAAGCTACCTCGACTTCATTTTGAAAAATCAGGGTGGCTCGCCAGCGACGGCTGTGAATTTTGGTGGTTTCTACGGACCGTTTAGCGTGGACAATACGGGAACTTCCTGCGGCGCGACGATCAATCCCGGCCAAGAATGTTACCTCAGACTGGCATTTCAATCAGCTTCTCCCACGACCATGCTCCTAAATCTCGGAATAAATTTCTACAATGGCAATGGGCCCGTAACGATCAATGAGTGGATTTCTGGAACTGCGTTAGCGGCGGGAGCTTTGACTCTATCTCCATCGACTTTCACTCCTTTTGTCCTCGGCACATCGCCAAGCCAAGCAATTTTCACCTTAACAAATTCTGGCGGGAGCCCAGCCACAGGTATCGCCATTTCTGGAATCAATTCTCCGTTCACCTTGACCGGTGCCTCAACCTGCGGAACCACACTCGCATCCGGTACATCGTGCTACCTCTACGTCGAGTTCAGCCAAGCGTCTGTTGGCCATATGGGAGGAACATTGGTTATCGACTTCACCACAAATGATGGTCCCGACAGTGTTCAGACAGGCCTATGGGCTATCGCTATCAATCCAGTCAATCAGCCATCTCAACCCACGGTTCAGCCCCTTTATTCGGTCGCACCCAACTGGCTAGACTATGTGTATTTAAGCTCATTTCCGACCGACATTTATAACCTGAGTTCACCCATAGCCTGCACGGGTTCAGAATCCTACTCTAACTATCGGTGCATCCATGGTGGTGAGTTACGCAAAGTTGCACTCCCGAATTGGACATCCTGCTATCCCGAACTATCGGCCGTTGACAGCCTTGATGCCTTTAACTGGCGATGCCAGATGATAGGTGGCTTTCCTTATATGGTTAGTTACGGACTCAAAGAAAACCGTCGGTTGGCCGATCTCGTGAATCTGACATCTTGGAAGAACAACAACGTTATGGTCGCCTACCAAAGTCAAACTATTTTCAACACGGCTGCCACAGTGTGGTATGGCAATCCCGTGAATGAGCTTGCCGATAACAGCAGCGGGCCAGCCACAACGATAAGTACGAGCGGGATTTATACTCTGGGTGCTTCGCGCACCTCCCACGGCTACAACCTTAATGCTGATAAAATTGCCGTGACAACATTGAACAATGCCGAGCTATCGCTCAATCCCTCGACAGCGGACAACTGCACTTTCGACGGCGACATGGATGTTACCCCGGCTACAGGTAACAAATGCCTCGTCAGCGCAAGCAACAACAATTTCATCTGGATCGAAGGTTCCTACAACGGAAGCAGTCTTAGTTCGGTTCAGACCAAGACCATTACCCTGAGGTATGTGGGAGTAGGGCGTATCCGGTATGCAGGAACCCGCAATTCAGGTCTCAATGGGACAGGTCTTAATATTCGATTTTCCAACAATGCGCGCGTGGATCACTACCGGACCTTTAATGACTACTACGGTCTCAATATTTCTATTTCCAACAATGTTGTCGCTTCAAATATAATCGGAACTAACGCCTACCTCTATCCGGTCAGTGTGGATCAATCTTCGGACGTTATCGTGACGAGAGTAACAGCTTTTCACAACGGCAATTCCAATACTTATGGCGCTGGGATCTATACCTATTCCGGGTTTCGCAATAAATTTGCTTTTCTCACACTTGTCGGAAATTCGGCCTATGGTTTCCAAAACTACCGCGACGACTATGACACAATTTCAAGCGCGCTGTTCGTCAACAATGGTGCCTCCGGCCTTCGCGCTGAAGGTAACGTTGCAAAAACAAGATCGATGACAGCGGGGTATTTTGCCTCGACCGACAATGCCAACTATGGCATCGATATTTCTGGACTAGAAAAATTCAGTATGTTCACCGGCCCGCTGGTCCTCGGCAACAACCCCTCCGGGTGTTTAGGGGGAACCGACTATGGTATCACCAATGCCTGCGCGCCTGAAGGGATCTCGAACTTCGCTCTAATCAGCAATGCCGCGAGCCTTAACGGAACTTTTTATGGTAATGTGACCTCTAACGATGTTGTGAATGGTAGCAATACCAGTGGCACGACGTCCTTTTCAGGCATCAACGACTGGTTTGCGTTCGAAAATGAATTCCGCGCCTGGGGTAAAGATAATGCATCTTTCCTCGCTGCAACAAACCGGGGGTATATGAGTTCAGGAACAGCGCGGATCGGAGACATGAGTGTAACCTTGGGCGATGCGGTCATTCGCAACAAATCCGGCGACGGAGCATATACAAACGACCCATTTTCTTTCGGAGCGCCTTGTCCAAGCGAAGTGGATGGGAATATGGTTTTTCACGACAGCTACACGATTGCTCCAGACTACCTAGTTAATGCCTTTGAAATTATTGGTGATTTTGAAGGAAATGACAATGGTCTATGTGAATCCAATGAGGCCTGCGTCTATGCACCAAATTGGGGTGCCTACCAGGGTCATGGCGCCTATACCTCGAATGGTACCTGCCAATTCCAAGATGGAGCGATCACCAATGTCAAACTCTATGCCTATCCAACAAATGGTCGCTAGAGCAGCTTAAATCATCTTAGAGCCTGTTTAACAGACTTTGCCGCCCCAGGCACAAGTTACCCGTTAAGCTCGCGAACTCCGCGTCCGATGGAACCTTCGACACCATCGCGCAAGGGTGAAAATCGTGCCTGAAAATTTCAATCCCAATCAAATCGCGTTCATATGGCTCGTGTTTGGTATTGTGCTGACACTTCTTGAGCTTATTCTCCCAGGACTTGTGGTTGTATTTTTGGGCTTGGGCGCCATCCTTGTGGGACTCGCCGTTTGGTTTGGCTGGATCGAGAGTTTTATGAGTATGTTTGTTGCTTGGTTCATCCTTTCTATCGTTTTGGTTCTGGGGTTGAGGCAATTTTTTGCACGCTTTGCTGACGGTGAGTCAAGTGTTGATAGCCTTGATGAGGATGGCGATGCGTTTGGCGAAACGGTTCGCGTGATTGAGACGATCGCAGCTGGCGCCGAGGGTGGTCGCATCGAGTTTCGGGGGTCGTCGTGGCCGGCATACTGCGCGGATTTTACGATTGAAAAGGGTTCGTTTGCCAAAATTCTTGTGCGTGACAATGCCCGGTGGATCGTTGAACCTACTGGGGCGACAGAAAATCAAGCGGAGGATCCATGACGATACTGACTTTTATCTTTCTGATTATTTTGGCATTTCTAGCCAAGACGGCGTTGATTGTACCCAGCCGCGAGGCGGTGATCAAAGAACGGCTTGGCAAATTTGCTGGTATTCTTGAACCTGGCTTTCATGTGCTCGTGCCGTTTATCGATCGGGTAGCATACCGTCACGAGATGCGCGAGCAGATCATCGATGTTCCGGCCCAAAATTGTATTACCAAGGACAACATACAGGTCGAAGTCGATGCCATTATTTATGTCAAGGTTCTCGATCCCGCCCGAGCCTCTTATGGCATCGAACACTACGGTCTTGCGGCGATAAATTTGGCTCAGACCACATTACGTTCGGAGGTTGGAAAGCTGTCGCTGCACCAAACCTTTTCGGAGCGCGAAAATCTCAACCGTACCATTGTGGAAGAGGTGGATCATGCCTCGGAAAATTGGGGCATCAAGGTTCTCCGTTACGAGATTATGAATATCCTGCCATCTTATGATGTCGTCGTAGCTCTTGAAAAGCAAATGGAGGCGGAGCGCAAGCGTCGGGCCGATGTAACCTTGGCCGAAGCACAAAAAGAGGCTGTGGCAATTCAATCGGAGGGCCGAAAAATTGAGGCCATCAACGTCTCTGAAGGTGAACGGCAGAAAAAAATCAACGAGGCGACCGGTAGCGCCCAGGAGATTAAAATCGTTGCCGATGCCATGAGCGGTAGTATCCGAAGGGTAGGCGAGGCCATCGCCAAAGAAGGCGGCAAGCGGGCCGTCGAGATGCGAATCCTTCAGGCCTATTTCCGCGAGCTGAGCCGGATTCTATCGACATGCAAGCTGCAGATAACGCCTCTACCAGCCGCATCGCTTACGGGGCTTATCAATAGTCTGGGACTTGCGGGAACCAACGAATCCGAATCAAGTCCTGCTGAAACTCACAAACCAACACGCCGATAGCAGTAGGGAGAGAGACCGTGGAGCTAATTGAAAACATATTTGTTCTGTTTGTCTGGGGCACGTTTTTCCTCGTTGTGATTTTCAAGCTCATCGCTTCGGTACGAATCGTGGCTCCTAGGCATGAGATGATCGTCGAGCGCTTAGGGCGCTACTACAAATCGATCGGATCAGGATTTCATATCCTAATGCCATTTTTTGACCGCGTGGTGGCGAGTCTGGACATGAAAGAAGAGACCCTCAACGTCCCGCCTCAGGAGTGTTTCACCGAGGACGAAGTCAAGGTGATGGTGGATGGGGTGATTTATTTAAGTGTTGTCAATGCCGCCAAGGCGTACTATGGCGTCACCAACTACAAACTTGCCGCGATGCAGCTCGCTCAGACGACAACGCGTTCCGTGATAGGAACGCTTTCTTTGGATCGTACCTTCGAAGAACGCATTCACATCAGTAAATCCGTGGTCGAAGTGCTCGATCTTACTAGCGAACAATGGGGTATCAAAGTTCACCGTTACGAGATCAAGAATATTCAGCCGCCCGATAGCGTGAGGGCGAGCATGGAGAGCCAGGTACGTGCCGAACGCGAACGCAAGGCGATTCTAGCCAAAGCTCAGGGTGAGAAATCCTCGCGGATCAACAATTCTGAGGGTATTAAAGCCGATCTCATCAATACCTCCGAGGGCGAGATGCAGAGGAGGATCAATGAAGCACAAGGTGCTGCGGCAAGGATCACGTCGCTTGCGGACGCTATGGGAGAATCAATCGAGAAAATGGCGGCCGCGATTTCCGAACCAAACGGCAACGAAGCCTTGCGTCTTCAGCTTGCAGAAGAGCTTTTTGGTCAGCTTGGGACGGTTGCAAAAAAGCAAAATTTTGTGGTGGCACCGCTAGATCTCATGGATCTACCTGGATTGCTTAACAAATTTGGATTAGATAAGGCGTCTTAGATTGTAATGATTGGTGTGATTTCGAATCATTCCGACTTTTGGATGGACAAAAACAAAAATTGAGGTGATGGCGGCATGATAAATCCACTGCTGATGAAAGGTCCGACTTTTCTCTTATTCTACGCCTTCATTGCATCGATGATTTGGCTCTTCGTGTGG
>CAZOSN010000144.1:0-12016 GCA_964582405.1 uncultured Oligoflexales bacterium
GTGCTCCAATTTTTAACTTCACTCGCGCTGGTCGGGGCCTCGCGAGACGAATACCCGTCGCTTGCCATGTTGTTTGTCATAGCAGGACTCTTTGGCGTTGCACGTGCCTTTGCGGGTCCTGCGGGTTCGGCGCTTGCTCCCTCTCTCGTCCCCAAAGATATTCTGCCCCAAGCGGTCGCCTGGAACACTCTAAGCGTGCAGGGAGGCATGATTCTGGGGCCATGGTTGGGCGGCATTCTGTGCGCTATCGCCCCGATCTGGGCCTATGGATGCGCCGGTGCGCTCTACCTTGTCGCAATCGCGGCCTGCCTCATCCTGCTCCGTATGCCCATCAATGCCCGCGCGAGTCATGCATCAGGTAGTCGCCTCACCATGATCAAGGAAGGTCTATCCTACCTTTGGTCGAGCAAAATCGTGCTTGGAGCGATCTCACTGGATCTTTTCGCAGTATTTCTTGGTGGCGTTACTGCGCTGTTGCCGGTTTTTGCACGTGATATCCTGAGCGTCGGTCCCACGGGATTTGGGATTTTACGATCGGCGGCGGCTTTGGGCGGAGGGATTGTCACGATCGGCTTGAGCATGCGTCCCATCTACCGCCACGCAGGACCTTGGATGCTTTGGTCTGTCGCTGTCTATGGTGTATCTACGATTGTCTTTGCAATATCGACGGATTTTAAGCTGTCGTTGACCATGCTCGTTATCCTGGGAGCGGCGGATTCCGTCTCAGTGTTCGTGCGCCAAAGCCTCGTCCAAATTGTAACACCCGATCGGATGCGCGGGCGCGTGTCGGCAGTGTCGGGCTTATTCATAAGCGCGTCCAACGAGTTCGGTGAGTTTGAGAGCGGCCTCGCCGCCCGTTTTCTTGGACCGGTTGGGGCCGCAGCCTTTGGTGGAATAGGAGCGATCGTCATCACGGCTCTGTGGGCCAAGATATTCCCGGGGCTACGAAAAGCGGACAAGCTCGAATCCACAGAGTAATCCGCTGTCATCGCGAGTAGACGGTCGGTTCTTGCATGGAGTTCCGGCTTTCACACGATATCCGGGCCATGGTTCCCGCAGAGGCAACTCCACTCTCTGTTAAGGCACTCTCTCAAAAACAACTTCCGCGGCACCGGGCATTGCGACGCTAATCTGCAGGACCTGCTGAGCGGAGTTTATTTTCCAAATCACCGTTGTTCCTCCGGAAAACACCACGGTTCGAGTTAAATCGGACTGCGTGAAGCTCAGGCATGCAGGAGATTCAAAATCAAACGACCAAGCAATGCCAAATGGCTTCGCTGCCGCGTCTGGGATCGAAAATTCGTAGGATCGATTGGCATAAACTAGCGACCGGTTCGTAATCTTGTCACTCACGACAAAATCGTGATTGCTATTGGCAGCATCGTGAAACCCCCCTAAGGCCTCGGCCAGCGGCGAGGCGCATGCTGCACCCAAATAGTCAAAAAGCGGGTGCTCCCAGCTCGGCGCCTTTTCTTTAATCGGTGACGAAGACGGCGGGGTATCGGTATTGCGATCTGGCGTGGACTTGTCGCTATGGTCATTGTCCGTCTCTTCGGATTTGCCGGGATCGTTTTGGGGAGGAGTCGGCACCTCAGGACGTCGCCCATTGCCAACCACCGTGCCGCCACAGGCGGCGATCAAGAATGCCAAGGACAATAATCGCAATAAATCCATTAGGAATCCTTCCGCGTCTGAGGATACATTTGTATGTTAACCTGCACGATGTTCTGGTCATTGGTCTCGGTTTCGGAGGCCTTGACTGCCCAATCGATAAGCCCCAGACGAAACTCTTTGATCCGAGCCTTGAGCTCTTCAAAACTCGCCTCGGGCAATGAAAAAGTCAGCGCCCCAAATTCGCGCTGTTCCATTGGTAATTCCTCAAGCGCGATCGAAGCCTGCTGCAAGATTTTTTTGTGGTACTTTCGGATGGCAAGGCTCCGAACCTCGTCGCTGCTCAGAACCAAATTATCCTTTGCCACGTAGCGGCCATCGGGCGTTTTTTCGATAAATTTGTGATCCACCAAAAATCTTAGCGCAGCCATGGTCTCCGCAACCGAGGCCTTGGTGATCAAACGCCTTGCAATCCAGTAGGGGTCGTCCCGGAAATCCTTATGCTGCGATAACTCACGCAATACCGGCATGATCGGGTGACTCAAATATTCCATCGAGTCTTCATCCAAAAACCGCCGCATTCCGACGGGTGTCAGCTGTTTTAATTTCTCATACATCTCTGATTTGGCATCGATCGATGGCGCATGGTTGAGTTCGACAAGGGTAGCAAAATAAGCCGCCATCCGGCCTTCAAGACCCAAGGCCTTGATGAAATTTTGGACCGACGTCGAACCGATGTTTCTTTTTCCATCCATGACAAGTTTCAAGACATTGGGTGCGCTAAAACCTGCAAGCATCGAAAACTGACGAAAAGAATAGCCGCGACTCTGCTGTTTGCGAAATTGGTAGAAATCCCGCAAGTATTGCCGGTAATCGGTGTAACCATATACCGATAGCACGCTGCTGATATGTGACGACTTCTTATTGGCCACAGGCTCCTTCCTATATAGAGATGCCTCAGGGTTGACTCAACCTATACTGTATTCGTAGTTTTTCAACAGAAACCTGAATACAAAATACAATACACCATATTTATTATAATTTATTGATCTTGATGTATTCAAGACTCTCTGGGCGTTGCATTGGAATGAGGCAACGAGTTTTTGAAGCTGGCAACGATCCAAATCCTGTCTGCCGGCACGCCTAACTTGCGGCAAACTTAATGAAAACTTAACGAAATTGACATAATGGGGCAATTTTGCTAGATGTCACGGGTTGGCCAACTTGCCAATTTGATAGCGATTCGAAAGTAAGTATTTATTTTCAAAGATTTTTTTTAATTTCATAAAAGAACACATCCCGCGTCCAGCCTGGTTGTGGTGGCCAGGCCGTGGGTTAAATTGAAGGAGGAGATGAATAGTGAGAAAGCTAACCGAACACAAAATTGCCCTTTGTGGCTCTGTTCTGGGTCTGGCCCTGGCTGGGGCAGCTCTGGCGCAGGAGCAGAGCGGCGAGACGGTGAAGACTGCACCAGACGTCTCAACGACTGAGAAACTTCCAGCCAATCACAACAAAAAAGAAGAGCGGGTAAGCGTCACCGGCTCGCGCATCAAGCGCGTTGAATCCGAAGGTACCGCTCCAATCACCGTGGTAGACTCCAAGCAAATCGAAGAAAGCGGCGCCAAAACTGTTGCTGAACTCATGCGAGGCAGCACGGCGAGCCCTGGTGGCAATTTCGAAGGTACCGGCGGTTATGTGCGCTCGGGAGCTGCAACGGCGGACCTTATGGGTATCGGTTCAAACCGAACCCTTGTGCTACTTGATGGCAAGCGCTTGCCCGTCGATCAAAGCATCGGTGCCGTCAATGTCAACAATATCCCGGTCACGATTATCGAACGCATCGAGTTTTTGCGCGGTGGCGCTTCGGCGGTATATGGTAGCGATGCCGTGGGTGGTGTCGTCAATATTATCACCAAAAAGGGCTACACTGGAAACGAAGCCTCGGTATCAAGTTCGGTTCCGCAGCATGGTGGCGGCGAGAAAATGACCGTAAACGCGCTGAGCGGATTTCTAATCGGAGAGTCGAGCTACGGGATGGTCACCGCTGGCTACAGCAAATCCAACGAGATTATCAGCGATAACCGCGCCTACTCCAAGGGCAATGAGCCACGCAATTATTCCGAAAAATTAGCTCCTCATGGCACCTACTCCTATCGTATTTACGAAAATGGCAAACCAGGCAACTGGACGCCAAGCGACAACTGCCCCGAGGAAAACCGACGAGTAACCGACCCTGATCGACCCAACAACGTATTCTGCGCTGGTCCCCTAGATAAAGAGGGTACCTGGCGCATGCCGCGCACGGAAGAAGGCTTTGTAACAGGCCGTGCCGAGTCTGCAATTGGCAAGGTCGATATCTCGGTTAACGCGATCTATAACCGCAAGTCTTCGCTCGTTAACGCGGGTAACTATCTGAACCGAACCTGGGACCCAATCACCCACCGCGGCGTTATCATTTCGAGCCAAAAAGCAGGCGAGCTTGGACTTGGCCTTGCCGACGGGCAGAATATGGAGATCTATACGCAAACTCCCGAGATGGCGGATCGAATGAGCGTAAACATCGACCAAGCCTACGGTGGGTCGGTAACCGCAGAGACCAAGCTTGGTGGCTGGAACTGGACACTTTCTGACACAGGATTTAAAACCACAAACAAGCGTAATTATGACAATGTTCTGAACAAGGAAAAGGAAATCAATCTGCTTCACCCTCGCGATGAAGATGGCAACATCCTGCCTGCTAAGTATGTTCCGATCGATCCAAATCGCGACACTTCGGTATTAGCTTCGATCTATGACGATATGCGATCCTCCGAGGTGAATACAGGGAATACCGCGGATCTTTATGCTTCGCGCGATCTTGTGAGCCTTCCGGGTGGGAAATTATCGCTCCTGCTTGGTGCAAGCTTCACAACCGAGACTTACCAGCAAAACGCCGATGCTCGCGATCAGCAGTTCTTGACGCTAGGTGGCGAAGAAACTGGCCTTCCCGTGTACACTGGCACCGCAGCGGTGAGCGGCCGTGGCGATCGGCAGATTTCATCGATGTTCACAGAATTGATTGTCCCAGCGGTGAAAGACCTCGAAATCATGACCGCGCTTAGGGCTGACAGCTATTCGGATTTCGGTCAATCCACCAATTTCAGCGTTGGTTCTAAGTACAAGGTTATCGACGAGCTGCTATTTCGATTCAATGTTGCATCTTCCTACAAAGCGCCAAGCCTTTCCGATCTCCATCAGGAAGGTGGCGGTGGCTACCGATGGGTTACGGACGAAAAATGGTGCGAACGCGAAAAAGCAAACGGCAATTCCTGTCCAACTCCAGATCGCCAGATTTACGTCGATGGCCCAGGCAATAAGGACCTAAAAGAAGAAAAAGGCAGCAGCTACTCGATCGGTACCGTTATCGAACCAGTGCGCGACGTATCCTTGTTGGTTGACTATATCAACGTTCACCTCACCAATACCTTTGGCACGTCAGATGTTCAGGATGTGGTTGATAACTACTACCAGAACCGTCCTAACGGCTCCAACACCGTTAAATCCGCAGATGGCATCATCTCGAGCCTCGGGACTCCAACCCAAAACTTGGGAACCCTGGACGTCAAGGCGGTTAATACCGAGCTCAATGCCTCGCAAATGGCCGAAGGCTATTTGGTTGGTCTCCAATCAAACTACTTCAGGTACTTGTCTTTTAAAGAACAAGACAATTTGGAAAAACCAACTCGTCAAAAGAATGGCTATAAGTATTACCCATCATGGCGTTTCACTAATACTTGGTCCGTTGGTAAAGACGGGCATACGATGTCTCTGACATCGAGCACGATCGCCAAGCAGGTCACCGACCCCGAAGATGTTGATCCGAATGTTCCCAATCTTGCTCCTACCTACCATGACATCGGCGAATACACGCAGCATACGGTGGCCTATAGCTATCGTGGTGACACCTACGGGTTTACCCTGGGCGTCAAGAACGTCATGGACCAGATCGGTGGCCGCGACAATTCGGGCTATATCAACGGTTACGAAAATGTGAATACAGCGCTGTACTCGTTGGATGGCCGGACATTCTTTACTGGTATGTCGGCTAGGTTCTAGAATTGAAATCTGACCTCCTCTCTCGCTAGGGGGGGCTTTGGAGTTTAGGAGGGGGCATTGGCGGATTTAAGTTTGCTGGCCCCCTCCTGGGCTCTGGATCTCGATGAGATAAGACTCGAAGGGTTAGAGGTTGAGTGTGTGGTAGGAATCTACCCGCGCGAAAAACTCAACCCGCAACCTCTCGAACTCGGTGTATCGCTCTTCCTCGATACCCGCGAAGCCGTCCGCACCAATTCTCTGACAAGAAGCGTCGATTATGCAGCGCTCAGCGCTGAGCTAACTTTTATCCTGCAGAACGCAAGATTTAAGCTGCTGGAGACCGCGGCAGAGGCCCTGTGTCACTATATTCTGTCGCCCCCGGTCGGTCTTGTCGAACGCGCCCCGGTAATTGGGGTGACAGTTCTTCTGAAAAAACCCAAGGCGTTTGGCGGCGCCATGGTACCCAGTCTAAAAATTACCCGGCATAGGCAAGAGGTGCGTGCCTACTGGGATTCGTCCGCGCAGGGGCGACTCTATATGATCCATGAGTCGCTTGACAGCAGGTTGTTCCGATTGCACGTCCCGGCCTATGGCGAGACTCCAGCTTTTACCCACGATGCTGGAGTTGCCGCCGAGATGCCGGGAGCGATGGGTCTATTTTTAGACGAGGAGCCGCTAAAGCCGGGGATGGCTCTGAACTTTGCAGAAGGCAGCGTGCGCTCCTACCGCAATCCAACAGGTCACGACGTGAGCCTGCTATGCATCGCCGAACATGGTGCTAAGTTTTGTCTAGCAGACAGGGGGTTTAATAGCCGCGCTATAGAACGAACGCACCTTGCGCCTGTTGATACTCAGGATCAGTATTTTTGAGCATTAAAATAGCTGGCCGGACCAAAGGTTTTGGATGAAGTCTCGATAGTTGACCACCTGAATTCCATCCTCTCTATGCAGAGTTTCGCTTTCATGGGTGACAAGCAACTTTTTTTTAATCTGAGGCTGTTCTAAGGCGAGGGCCCTAAGACCATCAAAGTGTTCATTTCGCAATCGGTTGACCGCTTTGGCTTCGATTGCACAAATATAGTCCCCGATTAGGAAATCGACTTCTTTGCCCGTATCTGACTGCCAGTATGAAAGATCGAGGAGACGGCCGCTATATTGATTATAGGTGCGGATTTCGTGAGCGACCCAATTTTCAAAGGCCTTTCCGAACAGCTCCGATCCTTGTTCTATATACCCCCGCTTTGCCAGATGATTGACGATTCCAACGTCGGCAAAATAGAATTTTGTGCTGGCTGCGGCTTTTCGCTTAGGTCTCGTCTGGTAGCGAGGAAGGTACCAGGCCACCAAGGTGTCCGTTAGAATATTGAAATACTCTTTTGCAGTATGGGACGACACACCTAGATCCCTAGCAAAAGTACTGAAATTAATCATGGCTGTATCAGTGAGTGCCGCCATGGCAAGAAAATCAGAAAACATCGTTAGATTGCGGACCAAACCTTCGGCGGCGATTTCCTCTCTTAGATAGTCGCCCACATAAGACAAAAGGAGCCTCTTGAGCTCCGCATCGTCACAATCATAGTGATTCGGGAGGTAGCCGCGGTTAAGCAGGCGTAAAAGATCAAAATCACCTCCCAGTTCAGCTGCGCTCAACCCATAGAGTTCATATCTCAACGCTCGTCCACCGAGCAGGTTTGCATGTCCCCTTTTCAATTTGCGAGCGCTTGAACCGCATAATGCAAAAACACGCGCTTGATTCTCGATACACCAATGGATCTCATCCAACAGTTCGGGTATTTTTTGCACCTCATCGACGACGATGAGTGCAGCATTGGGAGCTATCTCGCGTAGACGGGAGGGTTTCTGCGTATAGATGGCGAATATATCAGATTTTAACAGATCGATCACATGGGCTTCAGGATAGAGCTTTCTTAATAGCGTCGATTTACCAGTTTGCCTTGTACCCCATAAAAAGTACGATCTCTTTGGGATTTTTGGTAATAATATTAACCTGTTATACATAAGAGAATATACACTTCAAAAAAATGTAATATATTTGAACCGCCTATTCATTCTAAAAAAGATCATGAGCCTCGTCAAGCGCCGCGACGGCGTCCAATAAGTTTCAACCCGCCGGCCCAAGCCCAGAACCAAAACTCGTCATGCTTTCCTGCAGGCCATCTTCATTGTAGAGGGGCGTGGCAAATCCGCCCTGCTCAGTATCCGTTGCCGCAGAAGATGAGATGAAGTTGATTTGAAAAACAGGGTAAAGCGCCCCATGAATCTGGTGAAAGCTTCTTTGATTGTCGCGACCTTGTGCCTTTTTATTGGTATCGTGATTGTTGGGCTGGGCGAGGCGTTGATTCCATTAGGAATAGCTTTTGGGTTGTCCAATCTTTTCTCTTGATAAGGCCGGGGCTGCATGCCGAGTACGGAAGCTTTACCTACATCGGCAATTCCACCATCGACCTCGAAGTCTAGCGCGAAGCCAGCGAGGTCATATATGAAGTTGAGTAGGAATGCTTTCATAACATTGTCCTACGATCCTGTTCGCCAGTTTTACAGCTTTGCCGTTTGAAAATAGAGGTCGTCTTCTGCATAGGAATCTCTAGGAGGAATGGGACCGAATATCTCCCAATACTGCTCTAAAAATTCCAGATAAGCTTCTAAAGTCATACTTTCCCCTTTAACGACTCAATAAACCACCATTCATCAAAGAGATCAGCGAATGATTTTATCAGATGCCAATCGAGATTGCTGTTGTTCTTGATAAGCGCCTGAATGTCAGCCTTATCGCGATATTCGCGATTCGGGTTGTTTTTATAAGCTTGAATTTTCAAGCCAATAAGGCCCTCAGCGCTGACGGCTTTTATGGTCATCGCCCCAAAGGGCTTTGCGTTTTGCAGCATTGTGCGGCTCATAGGTCTGCGTGCGAGTAGGAAATCGACAAGTCCAGGTTGGTCGAAATGTAACACTTCCGTGGTTTGTGCAAAAAGGCGCCACCCCGTTGAAACGAAAGCATCGATGACTTTGTCACGGTCCTTCTCATCTATCATCATGTCGATATCTTGCGTTGCGCGAAAAACACGATGTGCAGAAAGGCCAAAGCCACCGATCAATGCATGTTCAACGCCAATTTCATCAAGTTTTTTGTGAACGGTGTCGAGCGTTTCTTTGAGAGATAGCATCATGATGGAATTTACCTTATGAACAAAAACGATACATGTTAAAACACTAGCCTAACGAAACCAGCGCCTTTTTTCTAGTTTTTCGACTCGGTATTTTAGCTAGTTTTTGGCGCGAAAGCACCAAAAACGTGTCCTTATCCGCAGGCCTGACAATGCCAGCCATTCTTCCTGAGGTAAGTTAGCTGATTTTTGGAGTATTTAATGCTACCACCTGCTGCTACTTGTCTGCGGCGGCGGCCATAGAATCAGATCGGCAAAAATGCTCGAATTAGCGCTGCTAGTCCTGCGTTTTTTGCCGATCCGATTCGACTCAATCTGAACAACATCTGGACTACTAACACCCAAAATCAGCCCTGACAGCCCACTAGAAAGCCGGGGCATAATATTGGTACGAAATTGTTATGGATTCATCTGTATTGAGTGGTTCTTCTAGCTCTATGACTTTATCCTGCACCGTAAACTTAGTAATCTGACTATTATCGTTCTTGGTAATCGTCACCGTAGTCCCTTCCGCCACCGAGTATTGAAGTATAAAAACCCTTTTTGTCGCGGATGCCAAAGCGGATCCTATTGCTGGAATGCTTTCGGACAATTCTTGGGTACTACCACAGATCGGCTTGTATATACCTCCAGTCGCGTTAATGAGACCAATATAGCCGGCACCAGTCCGATGTATTTCATACCCCGTGCATTCGGAGTCTTTAGTCTCCAACAGACCATATGCCTTAAACGTTTTCCCTGCCAACCGGAAATTTTTTACCCAGTCCAAGATATAGGCTTGCTCTTTTGATTCTTCAGCCTTTCGGGTAAGCGCATACCTTGGATTCGCGCCAGCTGGAGCGCATGATTTTTGGGTTTGATTAGGATTTCCCAGGCAATTGTCCTTATCCGTGATAAATAAGAAGGCAAGCAGTGACTTTTCGCGTAAAAAGGTGCCTGGACTGGCCATTTCTATTGCGCAACGCGCCTTGTAGAATCCTGTTTCTGTAGAAAGGCCCGCCTGAGATTCTCTATTAATTTCGCTTAGTCGGTTTGAGATGTCCCTGTAAACGCGGTATGGAGAAATATCTTGGGCACAGGAATTTACCTGGTTGCCAGTACTCCCGCCAATATTTTGTATCGTTGTTGTCACCACCTTAGCTTGCCAGTCTATCCTGTCCAATTGAGTCAGGAAAGAGCTCATGTTTCTATAAATATCATTGGACCTTTCAAACATTTTTCCGCCGTAATTATCGACGACGACGACGATATCGAGCTTCGTGGCATTCGCGCTAAATTGTTCGGAAAAATCTATAGGCTGGAGATTGATGTTAGGGATATCTAACGTGGCTATTCGTTTGGCAAGTGTTTCGATTTTGCCGGAAAGTCTCGTTAGGTAATCTTCACCATAATGAACAACGGTGTAAGTTGTTTGAATTATCTGAATCTTGCCCTTAATCTCTATCCCGATTGCACTTAGATTTTCTGAATTTTCTGCAGAGCAGTTTACAGCATTGCATCTTCTCAACCCATTTCCTCTAAGCGTCTCTAGCTTATCGATAGACTCAGTCAAGTTTTTTATTGGCCTTGAGAAGTCGTCATTTAAAGCCTTTAGACCATCGTAGTTATTTCTTCTGTTCAAGGCAGAATCTGCAATATTAACCGCATCACGGTGTAAATCTGAAATTAGGTCACTAAGTTGACTCTGAACTCCGCCAATTGTTACAGGACCTGCATCGTCTGCGTGTGAGTTGTTATGTCCATCGTTGCCTTTGACACGAGAATTTTCTCCAGATCTCCCCGAATCGCGATGTTTCTTGCAAGCAAAAGATCCTGACAGGCCTATACCGACCCAAATAAAAATACCGAAAAATTGATGCCTATAATTGAACACTGCAATTTGATTTGATAGACCTTGCTTTTTCATAATCTGAAGCCCCGCTTTGACGATCCCAGCGTCCTGACTCTGTGGCTATCGGTTTTTTCATCACAAACTTTTAGGCTTGATCGGTACTAATAGTTAAAATATTAATAATAACAGAGTAATATGGCTCGTTTTAATGCCGTCTTTGTGCCTATATTACTTTGGTTGGCTTTTGATCGATTGAAGTTACCAAGCGATTCTGTCCCGACTTAATTAACGAGCGATTCTGTCCCGTGTGATGAAAAATCTTCCCTAACTTTTACCAATGGAGTTAGGGAAGATATGAAAGACAATGGGATTTTTATGAATGCAAGAGCCTTAGTCAAGGCCAGGATTATCGAGGATTTTAGGGCTGGACGCATTTCCAGGAAGGAGGCTGCGGTTTTACTAAATCGGAGCGAAAGATCTATTAGCCGGTGGTGTAAAAAGCTTAGGGGGAAAGGAATTGACGGCCTCAAGCATGGCAACTGCCGACGATCTCCAGTCAATAGAATTGACGAAAAATTAGCTTCTGAAGCCGTTCGGCTATACAAGGAGATCTACCCAGACTTCAATATGGTTCACTGTTTGGAGATGTTGCGCAAAAATCACAATCTCAATTTACCTTATTCAACATTTCAGGCCTTATGTCGGAAAGCTGGAATCGGCAAGCGTTACAAGAGACGACGGGGTAGCCACCATCTCTATAGAGAGCGCATGGCTAATGAAGGTATGTTTCTTCAAATGGATGGCTCACACCATCTTTGGAATGGTAAGGATAAATGGTGTCTGATCGCTCTAATTGACGATGCTACCAGCAACATCCCTGCTGCAGCCTTTTACGAGGGCGAGACGACTTGGGCTTGCATGAATACTCTTCGAATGGTTATAGAGTCGAGAGGCTTACCGGAGATAATCTACACGGATGAGGCAGGTTGGGCGGGTGGAGGTCCTAAGAGACCTAACTTTTCTCAGTTTGTTAGAGCCTGTGATGAGCTTGGTATTCGAGTTATCACTACATCGTCCGCTCAATCCAAAGGTCGTATCGAAAGATGCTGGAGAACCTTACAGGATAGGCTAGTGCCGGAGATGAGACTATATCAAGTAACTTCAATGGAAGACGCAAATATCTATCTGCAACAGTCTTTCCTGCCAAATTACTGGGAGACAGAAAATACGGTCATAGCGGCGAACTCGGTGTCAAGATACCGTTCCGTGCCAAAGCACATCGATCTGAATGAAATACTATGCCTCAAATACGTGA
>CAZOSN010000145.1:0-11822 GCA_964582405.1 uncultured Oligoflexales bacterium
ATGCCTTGAACGATTTTCCAAACGGGATCCTTTACGCGGTCAAAAGATAAATGGATAAATGGGGTCAGTCCCTGGAGCTGACCCCATTTATCATGGCACGCGCCGAAAGTGTCGAAACCAGGGTTGCTGCGTTTACTGCCCCAAATCAGCACAGAATAATTTTAAGGGGGTCCCTTGAGTACTTTCGAAGGTACTGGGCCCCGTAACAGCAGTTGGATAGGTTAATACTCGAAGGGGTGGATTTTGATTGGTCAAAGAAGATTTAAAAAGAGAAATTATGGGAGCAGAAGGTGAACCGGTCGATCTTCCTAGCCCCCAGGTATCTTTATCGCAACTCGCTGGAAGATTTCCTGTAACGGAAAAGGTACCACCTCCTCCAGCAACGACAGAAAAACCTATCGTGAGATTGCCTGCCTCTACACCTGGGACGCAGACAAAATCCTGGGGTCCAAGGGCAACAAGAGAGCTGGTCGGACTTGTAGCATAAATTGTGTAGGAGGAAACAGCTTGATTTGTAATATTTGCTTTTACTACACCCGCATAAAGTGTCGTTCCATATTTAATTATGATTCCAACTTCGGGTTCATCTTTAGTCGCGCATTTGAAACCGGCGTCAAGAACATTTGGGAATTGCCAAACTCCGGCGCTTGTGCGTGTTACTTTTTGTTGAGAACTCGACTGTTGAAACCCAGCGATGGTTTTTCTGACATCAGTCTCGATAGCCACATTTGCTGCGACTGCTGGGTCGGTAGGTTGAGGTGTGGAAGGTGTAACGGCGGGATTCGGTGTTACAGAAGATCCATTATCATCGCAGACTGGGATGGAGACTGTATTTGGTCCAGCGTTTAGGACTTTCGTGACAGATTTTGACCCTTCCGGACACTTATCAGATGAAAACAGAACATCTTCTGTCTCACTATTGGGTTTGTGCGGGCACGAGAAAATAGGTGGATTGGCAACCACCACCGAACCACCACAAAATTTAGCCTCAAAAGTCCAGCTTCCAGGATTTAGTATTATGCTGTCGGCATTTGTAGCAGCATCTGTTACATAGAAGAGATCAGTTTTAGCACCAGACACAGCGACGAGTGGCAAAACAGCATTTTGTGTCACATCAGGAGTCGGTCTGATTTTATAAATGTACCCAGCTAAATTTTGATTACCGGTGTCCCTTATAAGGCTTGCCAAATCGGGCAAAGTAACCGTTGCTACCCTCGATCCTGTTCCGTTTGCGCTGCCTGGGCTTCGGTTTTGCGAGGTTGGACGGCAGGCTAGACTAAAGGATGAGGCAATGACTGAGATTGCGATTAGAATTTTAGACACTGAATCCATTTTGATAGTCTCCTAGGATTTCGGTAGGCAAATAATACACAGTCTGTCTTATCGGTATTTTTTCTGAAATGCTTGAGAAGAGTTCGCATTTTCTTTAACCAATACCTAAAAATTGGCATAGAATCGGGAGGATATGTTCCTGCAATCTGCTCAATGCCACCTAAAAATATTCACGCAGCCTTCGATCTCGCGTGAACTACAATCTCGCGCTTATATGTCCCTGTAAACGCGGTATGGAGAAATATCTTGGGCACAGGAATTTGCCTGGTTGCTAGTAACCACGAATCCAAAGCAGACAAGCGACTAGGGATTTTTCGTATATGGGCTTAAAACCAATATGAGTATGGCACGATTCGGTGTTACAGAAGATCCATTACCATCGCAGACTGCTTAGGGCTATGGCGAAGAATATGGCAATGCCAACGAATACGTCTTGGGCTAAATTAAGGGAAGGCCCGTAGTGTTTTGTGACCAAACAACCCTTTGCTTTAGCGTCGGCGGAACTTCGTCAGATCTAACCAAAACCGATATCTAGGGTAAATCTAGATTCTTAACAAAGCTTCGAAAGGGAAGGACGCGAATTCCTTCTTGCTCGAAATCTTTCGTACCTAAATGAACCTGAAAGAACTGAGGGATCTTTGTTCTATCACGAAAATACTTGATTGCCGGAGCAACGTGGCGGTCTCCAGTTTTACATTCCACTGCGAAAAGAGGCTTTTTATCTCGCAGTACAACAAAGTCAACCTCGCGCTTATCTGTATCTCTTAAAAACCTAAGCTCCATTTTGAAGCCTTCGGAATCTTCGACAAAATGACAATACTTTAGGAGCTGTGATGCTACTAGGTTTTCAAACCTTGCACCTTCGTCTTGCAAAACAGACCAATCCCAAAGGTACAATTTATTTTCTTTTTTCACTGCCCTGATTTTAGGAGCACCAAAAGGTGGTATTCTAAAGCAGACGTATAAGTTTTCCAGAATAGTCAACCAACGGCTCACTGTTTTGTGGTCGATCTGCAGCTCTTCGCGCAGGCTGTTAATCGATAGCACTGATCCGACCCGTGGTGGCAGTGCTTCTACTAGAAGTTCAATAAGTGAGATTTCATTGACTCTTTCCAAATCCCTCAAATCTTCGCGGATGACCCTGTAGATGCGATCACGGTGCCATATACGATGTTCGGATTCGCTCTGGGAATAAAAAGGTTCGGGAAAACCACCAAACCGAAGAAGCGCTTTCAGATCCGAGGCACTTGGATTTGTGCTCAGCTCCATTAAACTAAGTGGATGAAGTCTGAGGTAGCGGTACCGCCCAAGAAGGGAGTCACCCCCTTTACTGTAATAGTCAAGCCTTGCAGACCCAGTCACCATGATTTTCGTTGTGGATTTCTTAGTATCATATATGCCTTTGACTAGGTTTCTCCACCTAGCGTATTTGTGAATTTCATCAAATACCAAGAGTGGTTCGCCTCCTGGTAGTTCTAGTTTCTTTATTTGAGCAGCTGTGTTTGGGTTATCCCAATTGAGATAGGCTGGATGACTCTCTGTTGCATCCGGTGAAAGGAGCCTTAACGAGAGAGTGGTCTTTCCAACCTGCCGCGGTCCTCCCAAGAAAACCATTTTTTTTAATAGTATTTTCTTTATGAGATTAGTGAGATACCTTTCACTATTCATTATTTAGCCTCTACTCCAAAATACTAATGATCATATTGGATGATAGTCCTAAATACTAACGGATGTAAAGGGTGAGCTAATCGCATCAATAAATCACTCTCTTTAGATTGACAGTGTTGCGTGATGTAATTAGACTTTGGCGCTTTCGCGCCAAAGTCTAATTACCAAACTGACTTGTACGGCTATTAAAAATATACACACAGCCATCGATCTCGCGGGGAAATAGCAGGTTTGTCAACACTAGATCACATTCCCAGGAAAAATTGGCCAAGCTACTGTAGGCATCGTGATCGCCAGTCGCAAATGCATGGCGACTACCCAGGACAATATAAGTATCGATGTCCGGGGATGCTAAAATGTGCCGCTCATAATTGTTGTGATCCGGCGGCCACGAGCTCAAAACGAGCTTGGGTTTAAATTTTTTGAGTGCGGATCTTGCGTCGATTTTTTCGACATTCTGGCCATAGCTTATGCTCGATTCCCAGCTGAAATCATCCGTGGCTACGATATTTGTGCCGAGTTGCTTCAGATAGGACGCGAGGCTGCCATCGCCCGATCCTATTTCGAGACAGAGCCTATCGCCAATCAACCTCGATAGTGACCTAACAAATGATCTGGTGTAGATGCAGTAGGCTCCATGCCGGTAGGCGGACTCGA
Source organism: uncultured Oligoflexales bacterium (assembly GCA_964582405.1). Classification (GTDB taxonomy): domain Bacteria; phylum Bdellovibrionota_B; class Oligoflexia; order Oligoflexales; family Oligoflexaceae; genus CAZOSN01. Next base: position 3,658 of record CAZOSN010000145.1, read on the forward strand.
GCAGTTTGCTTTTGTGCTGGGGGCTTATCAGATTCCAAATATTCCTCGCTAAAAAATCCGGAAGCGGCCTTAGGTTGCGCCTCGATGCGGATAGGTGTCTATGAAAAAATCTGACGGCAAGCGCGCTGAATCGATAGGTTTGCTTGGCAGGCTTGGTGCCGTCCTTGGCCCGCAGGGCATTGAAGTATTCGTCGAAGGCGAGGCTTGCCATTTTGCAGCGCACGAGTTCAAGGCTTGCTTTGTCCCGGGCGAGCTTGTTGGTGCTCGGAGATTTTATTTTCTCCTGCCAGTAGACGATGTCTTTTAGATTTGACTTGCGCTGGTCGAGTATTTTTTGTGGATCGCGAAGTTCGAGAATTCTGCAGATTTTGGCCTCGATCGCGGGCCATTCTTTGGGGAAAGCCGTGCACAAGTCTTGAAGAGTGAGGTTTGGGCTTCGCAGAAGACCAAAGGCTGCGGAATTTAAATGGGATAATTCGTTGTTGATGACCACCCTCCTGCCAAGTTTTTTGGCACAGTCCCTAATAGAGATGGCAAGCTGCAAAATGAGGAGCTGCAGACGTGCCGTGGTTTTTGAACTCAGGCACGTCGCTCTTGCAGCGGGCCATCGCCATGGGGCAGCGGGTGTGAAAAGGGCAGCCGCTTGGGGGATTGATGGGCGAAGGCACATCGCCTTCAAGGATGGTGCGCTTATTCTTGATGGTCGGATCGGGGACCGGAATCGCCGAAAGCAAGGCCTGGGTATAGGGATGTTTTGGATTGCTGTAAAGCGCCTCGGTCGGGGCGTGCTCGACCATGCGGCCTAGGTACATGACACCAACATCGTGGCTGATGTGCTGCACGACGGCGAGGTCATGAGCGATGAACAAGAACGATATCCCAAACCGATCCTGCAAGTCCTTGATCAGGTTTAACACCTGCGACTGGACTGAGACATCGAGCGCCGACACGGGCTCGTCCGCAACAATTAGTTTGGGCTCTAGCGCCAGCGCGCGCGCAATGCCGACGCGTTGCCTCTGTCCTCCTGAGAATTCATGAGGGTAGCGATAGCGCACCTCGCGGCGCAAACCTACCAGCTCCATGAGTTCGATGACCTTGGCTTCGCGTTCCTTTGGAGTTCCTATCTTATGGGTGTTGAGTGGTTCGATAATGAGTTCGAATACGGTGAACCTGGGGTTGAGCGAAGCAAACGGATCTTGAAAGATGATCTGCATATCGCGGCGGCGCGCGACGAGTTGATCCTGGCCAAGTTTATAGAGATCGGAACCGTCCAGTTTGACTTCGCCCGAGGTGGCTTCCTGAAGCCTTAAAATTGCGCGTCCCAGGGTTGATTTCCCACAACCCGATTCGCCGACGATCCCGAGAGTTTTGCCGCGATCCAGGCTAAAACTCACACCATCGACGGCTTTTACATGGCCCGTGACCCTGCGAAATAAGCCCCCGCGGATAGGAAAATGCTTTTTCAATCCTGTCACTTCGAGCAAAGGTTGTTGGTTCATGAGCATCACCTCAGAAGGGGTTGTAACAGGCAACGACTCGCCCCGAATCCGCGCCTGTCAGGGCGGGATGCTTTTTGCCGCAGGGCTCGATAGCCCGGTCGCAGCGGTCGGTGAAACGACAGCCTACGGGCAGCTGCTTGAGATCGGGGACGGTCCCGCGGATTGTCGGTAGCCGATCGAGTTTTGTCGGTCTGATTTTTGGAATCGAATCAAGGAGCCCGCGCGTGTACGGATGCTTGGGGTTTGCAAAAATCTCTTCAACCGTCGCCTTTTCCACAATTTTGCCGCAGTACATGACGATGACTTTGCTGCAAAACTCGGCGATAACAGCCAGATCATGAGTAACAAGCAAGGTCGCCATTTTGCGCTCTTGCTGCAGGCTAGCCATGAGTTCCATCACCTGAGCCTGGACCGTGACATCAAGGGCTGTCGTCGGCTCATCCGCAAGAAGGAGCCCTGGGTCGCAGGAGAGCGCCATGGCGATCATAACCCGTTGCCGCATCCCCCCCGAAAGCTGGTGGGGATAATCTTTGATCCGCTTCTCAGGAGCCGGAATACCGACAAGACCAAGCAGTGATACCGCTTCTGCATGAGCTGCTCTGCGTCTCAATCCCTTGTGGCGAATCAGAACATCTTCCATCTGATGCCCAACCGTCATAACCGGATTCAGCGCCGTCATGGGCTCTTGAAAAATCATCGAGATCTCGCGCCCGCGAATTTTGCGCAAATCCGCTTCTGAAAGTCCAACCAGCTCGCGGCCCCGGAAGCGGATGCTGCTACCTTCCCCAAACCTCCCGGGCGGCATGGGAACCAAACCCAGCACCGAAAGTGAGGTGATCGATTTCCCGCAGCCTGACTCGCCGACAAGCCCCACGGTTTCACCAGGTCCAATGTCAAAGCTAATACCATCCACGGCCCGCACAAAACCACCTTCAGTGGCAAATTCAATCACGAGATTTTGGACGCTCAGCAGTGGCTCCATCGATTGACTCATCGCTTAGCCCACCTTTCTAGGATCTAGCGCATCCTGCAAGGAATCCGCAAACATATTGAACGCCATGACCAACACGAATAAGAATCCAGAAGCCGACAGCAAATTCGCAAAATGGCCCGCCGAAACCTCCTGCGAGGCCTCGGCAATCATAAGCCCCCAGCTGATCCCATCCTTCATTCCAAGCCCTAAGAAGCTCAGGATGACCTCGGCCTTGATCGCGCTGATGAAGGTAATCGTGGTTTGCACCAGCAGAATATGAAACGTGTTTGGCAGGATATGCCGAAACATCACAAGACTTGACGGCACGCCAATCGCTCGGGCCGCCTCCACAAACTCAAAGTGCTTAAGCTTGATCACCTCGCCACGGATCAGACGCGCGGATCCGGTCCAAAACGTCGCTACCATGGCAACATGCATGGCAAATTCGCTCTCTTGCATGGCAAAACCCACAGCTGCCACGAATAGATAAAAAGGAATGCAATCGATACTACCCATGGCCCAAAGGATCAATTCATCAACCAGTTTGCCAGAAAAATAGCCGCTTAAGCATCCCATGATGGCCCCAAGGGCCGACGATAACAGAGCGACCACCACCCCTACCTCAAAGGCGGTCTTGGTCGAGAACATGGCGCGTTGAAAAATATCTTGACCGTTGAGGTTGGTACCAAAGGGATGGGCAAGCGATAGTCCCGAACGCCCAGAGTCGACTAGCAATTCGTCCCACTGACCGGCCCACACCCCAAACGATGCTCCGAGGGCGATCACGACGTAGACCGCCACGATAGTAAGGGCCGCGATGCCGATTTTGTCGCGCTTAAATTTGCGGAAGGCTTTTTTCCAGAGATTATCGACCTGCGCAACCGAGGCTGTGGCTTCACTCATGACTCAATTCCTTCGTTATTGCACGGCGATCCTAGGGTCGACCAGTCGGTATAATAAATCGATCAGAGTGAGCGCCACGACATACATGATCGCCGTAAGGCTCACCACGGCTTTGATGATCGGTAAATCCCCCGACGAGATCGCGTCATAGGTAACTTGACCGACTCCAGGGATTCCGAAATACGATTCAATCAGGAGGCTGCCACCAATCACGATATGGGGTAGGCTAAAAATAACCCTGGTTACGATCGGAATCATGCTATTTTTGAGGACTCCTTTGATCATAAGGTAAGAGGCCGAGGCTCCAAAGGCCTTTGCCGTCCTCACATGATCCCGACTGAACTCCTCGACAAAAACAGCGCGGAAAAATCTCGTGTTGTAACCAAGAGCAACAAAAACCGAACACAAGGTCGGAACTGTGACAAACTTCATATAATCCCCGAGAGTCGCCATACTCCAACCAGTTACTGGAAATAGATTCAACCCCAGACTAGAGCAAAAGAAAAACTGAAACACTATGATGACGATCACAAAGCTGACGCTCATCCCGATCACCGATAGGAGCATGATGATCCGATCGGTAAGACTTCCTCTTACGAAGGAAGCCCACAGAGCTAGCAACACACCCAGGCCTTCGCCCAGAATAAAACCTGGTATTGCAAGAGCCAAGGTCACCGGAACCGTGCGCTTGAGAATTGTCATGACGTTTTCGCCGCTCGACTCCGAATGGCCGAAATCCAGCTTGGCGAGTTCGCCCAAAAACTGCCCATAGCGTTTGGCAAACGGTTGATCATAGCCTAGCTCGTGCCGTATTTCGGCGATCCGCTCCTTGGTCGGATTTTTGCCGGCTATCTCGTAGGTTTTATCGGGACCAAAATAGACCATGAGAAAAAAGCTGATCAGCGTTACCCCCAAGATAAGTGGGATACCATAAAGCAGCTTTCGAATCATATATTGAAGAATATCCATGCGAGGCTATTCCTTGACATCAAAGTATTTAAATAAGTTTCCCTGCGGCGCTCGTGACGGGTAAATGATGGCGTTCTTGTGCCAGACGAGGAGTTCAACCCGGGAAAACCCCGAAATCATGACGCAATCATCGATCATAATCTGGCTCGCCTGCCTGTAGAGTTCGGTGCGCACTGGGCTATCGGGCATTACCGAAGCCCGCTCGTAAAGCTCGTCGTATTTGGGATTTTTGTAGTTGGTCGAGTTTGATCCCGGAGACTCGTTTGGACCATAGAGAAGCTGCATGAGATTCTCAGCATCGGGATAGTCGATGGCCCAGCCAAGCGCGAGTGTCTGGACTTCGTTATTTTTCAAAGCACGAGCATAGTCGCCAAAGGTTGCGAACTGCTTGAGTTTGATTTTGTGAGTCGGGTATCCAATCGCCTTGAGAAACCCCCGGGTTTGTTCAAAGAACTGCTTGTTTTGGACGCTTGAGACCGCGCTGTAGATGAATGTGGGCAGATTGTCCTTGGTCCATCCGTTGTCCTTAAGTAGCTTTTTCCCATACTCAGGATCAAACTTGATCGACTGATCGCCAAGATCGCTATAACCTGACATGAAAGGCGGGATCATACCTGCAAAGGGCTTGCCAATGCCATAGTAGAACCGCTCGATCCGCTGGCGCCAGTTAAATCCAGACCGAATTGCGCACCGCAAGGCACGATTTGCCTCGTTTACCTTTGGGTCTGGGTCATAGCCAAAATCCCGATTGCTCATGTTAAAACCAAAATAGACCAAACCAAACTCGGGGCTCGCCCGCAATTTGTATTTGGCGGCATATTCAGGTGCCAAGGCAGGAGGATCCTTTGAGCTAAGGACTCGATCGACCAGTTCCTGCGGAATGCCTGCATATTGGATTTCGTCGCCTTTGGTGAACGAATTCCATCTGGCGATCGATTGTTTCATAAAGTCGATCTCAACGCGGTCTACGATCGGCAGGGTCTTGCCCTTGAGTTCTTTGATGCCAGTATAACCATGAACCGCCTCTTCGTACCCCTCGAAATCTGGATCAAAGATTTCCTTGCGGAATTTTGGATTGCGTTCCATCACGACTTTTTGCGGCGAAAAGCTCACCAGTTTGAATGGTCCCGACCCTACGGGATGGACCGAGATCTCTTTGCCGTACTTTAAAACCGCCTCGCGAGGTGTCACTGCTGCATAAGCCATCGGCAAGGTATAGAGGAACTGAGGGTAGGGTTTGGTGAGCTTGATCTGCAATGTATGCGAATCCAGGGCTTTTAATCCCTCGACAGGTTTTGCATAGTCACAGCCAGCGGCCTTCCATTCGTCTAGACCTACAATATGGCCCTGCCAGAGCCACTCACCCTGCGACCTTTCCTTTGGGTCGAAGTTTCTTTTGATCGAAAAGACAAAATCCTCGGCGACGACCTCGCGGCCCTTGCCGTCAGGAAAGGCGGGATCATCGATGAAATGGACGCCCTTCTTGAGCCTTATCGTGTAGACGAGTTGATCCTTGCTTATCTCTGGCATCGATTCTGCAAGCCCTGGCTTGAGTTCGTAGGGAACTTTCAGGTATTTGTACTCATAGAGCGTATCGTATAGACCTGTTATGACGAGAAAACCATACATGGAGCCGGATTGGACTGGATCGAGTGTGGTTGGCGAATCATTCTCGGAATAGCGAAGAACCTTGGCACCCAAGGCAGTTGTCGCGCAGAGCCACGCGCTCCATGCCATTATTATAGGCAACCAGATTTTCACCCTCAATCTCCCTCAATGTTTATTTTTAGGGAAGCGCTAGCGCGACTATATTTATAGAGGGGATGGTACTATTTGGCAATCCGCCATTTGAAAAGCACTGACCATGCCAAACCCCCGATCATGAAACGCCTTGGCAAGTCCCTCCGACACTGGCTTAGCTTGCGTCACATAAGCGCGATTTTCGTGAATAATAGGAGCCTTGCTTTTGTGTTCTGAAAGCAGGGATAGGACCCGCTTGGCGATGGCTTCGGCCGAATCAAGCCAGATCACCGCGCGCCCGAACTCGGCCGCGAGTTCGGTACGCAGAAGCGGGAAATGCGTGCAGCCCAACACAATGACATCAATTTCGGGTCCGCGCGGGTCTTTGTGAAACGCTTCGAGCTCGGCGGCAATATCCGCGTTCAATATGACCTCGCCACGCATCTTGGCCTCAGCAAGTGCAACGAGTCCTACGCTGCCGACGCGCACGACATGCACGTCCGGTGCGAATGTGCGGATCAGGCCCTCGGTATACTCTCGTTGGATGGTGCTGGGCGTTGCGAGCAGCCCGATTACCTTCGTTTCTGAAAGCGCCGCAGCGGGCTTGATCGCTGGAACCACGCCCACCACGGGAATAGCCAGAGCACTGCGCAGAATTGGCAGGAGAAGCGTGCTCGCGGTGTTGCATGCCAGGACCATCAGATCAGGCTTCAAGGAGATGAACCTGCTAACTAAATGGGGAACCCTCACCCGGAGCTCGTCATCGCGGCGTGCGCCATAAGGAGCGAATTCATGATCGGAGACATAGATGTAGCGCGCCTCGGGCAACACTCGGTGTATCCCATCAAAAATCGACAGCCCCCCCACGCCGGAGTCAAAAACCAAAATCGTAGGACGCAGGACCAACCCAAACCTCGCTGGCAAAAAGGCCAGGATATCAGGCAGCCTTAAGTTGGCAATAGTAAAAACCTTCGCTGCGATCGGCCTGGCCGCTATCCTGTCAAAAGTAAGATCGGAAGCGGATCGCGCCTGGTGTCCATTCGGATTTTAAAAAAATCTAAATTCAATAGGGCCCCTAGGCTCGGTTTGACATCGATCTTATTTCAGAGCAGTCTCTCACATTATGGTCAGTACCATCGTTCGACAATTTACCGCCACTCGCTTTGCGCCGAGTCCCACGGGCTATCTGCACCTGGGCCATGTGGCGTCGGCCATCTATGTCTGGGGCATCGCGCGGCATTTTGGGGCCAAAGTTATCCTGCGAATCGAGGACCACGACATGAGTCGCTGCCGGCAGGATTATGTGGACCAGACGATAAAGGACCTGGATTGGCTGGGCTTTCATGCCGACACACCAGTCTACCGTCAGTCTGCTCAATCTGAGCGCTATGAACGTGCTAGGCAGGCCATTGCGCAATTTACCTATGCTTGCCAATGCTCGCGCAAGGATTCCGAACCGAGCTCAGACTCAAACGAACTCCGCTATCCGGGTACCTGCCGCAAGGCGCAGCTTGCGGCCGAAGGGCGAGTTTTACGAGTGGTGGTCAATGACAAAGAAGAGACCTTTACCGACGGACTCGTGGGTTTACAATCGCAAAACCCCTGGAGGCAATGCGGCGATTTTGCAATCCGCGATCGGTTGGGTCAGTGGACCTACCAGTTTGCAGTCGTGGTTGATGATATCGCCGACGGCATCGACCTGATCGTCCGAGGCCAGGATTTGCTCGCTTCCACGGGCAGGCAGATATACCTTGCCCGACTTTTGGGCAGGAATGAACCGCCGCAATTTTTTCACCACCCGCTTCTTCTTGATGAACAAGGAGCCAAACTCTCAAAGCGCCAATTTTCTGAGGCGATCGGTGCTCGCAGAGACCGGGGCGCCAGCGCCACCGAACTCCTCGGTGAGGCCGCACTCTATCTGGGGCTCATTTCAGGAAGAAGACAGGTGAACCAAGAAGAGCTAGCGGGCCTTGTCGCTTCTAAGATAGGTCTAGTGGTTCATCGCAGCTAATTTTGGGTGTTGGCAGACCACTAGTGGGCTGTCAGGGACGATTTTGGGGGTTGGTAGTCCAGATGTTGTT
>CAZOSN010000146.1:0-4219 GCA_964582405.1 uncultured Oligoflexales bacterium
GCCACAAATAGCGTGATGAGCGACCTTTGATTGGCGGCTCGGTAGATGATGTCTTTAATAGGGCCGGGGCAAGCATCGGCATCGACCCAAAGTCGTGTTGGCAAATTTACGGACTCCTATCAGCGAGGAGGTTTATCGCAGTTTCGGCACCGATCCAATAGTTGTCGTGTGCATTGCGCGAACTATAGCTGGTGGCAAGCGTATCGGCAAACGAGATCAAAGGTAGTTTAAAAAAACATCGTTCCCAAGCTCCTCTCAGTGCGGAAGTCTATCGCGGGATTTGGCATCGACCCAATAAGCATCGAAAGCCTCGCGCGAACTATAGCTTTCGACAAGCGCATCGGCAAAGCATCGGGCGCGTTTCGGTAGCCCAGCCTCTATCAGGCGAAAAGCTTCGAGTTGAATACGCCGTTTTGTTGATTCCGTCGCTGGCTCATCGAGATTGTCTGAGCTTAGGAAAAACTCTCGCGCAGTTGCCGCCGTGAAGATCCACTCAAGTGCCTGAGGCTTGGTCTCAGCGGAGAAAAATGCCTCTTGTTCGAGCTTGGTTCGACCATGTGGCTTGTACCAATAACCGAAGTCGATCAACTCACGGCGTTTGGGGCCGGCTATACACCAGTGGGCGACTTCGTGCAGCGCGCTTTGAAAAAAACCGTGAGCAAACAAAAGGCGATGATAAGGGGTTGCAGCATCCTTGGGCAGATACATGGGATCGCCCGTCGCATGAGCCAAAACGGTCTGGTATTCCGCAAAGAACAAATCATGAAAAATCGTTATTAGTCTCGGTGTTTCTTTGGTATCAAAAGAACTTAGCATGTGAGGACCTGTACCTTAATCATCAAACAGCTGCGGCGCGGCAACGCGTTTGACGAGTCCTAGCGAAAGGAAGCTCCTGTGGCAATCGAAGATATTATCATGGCTAGGCGTACCATCCACAATTATGTTCCGGCCGAAATCTCAAAAGAGATTGTTGCCAATGCGCTCGCCATGGCACTCCATGCACCCAATCATAAATTGACCTTTCCCTGGTCCTTTGTTGTCTGCGGTCCAGCGACGCGGCGGGCGCTCGTCGGCGTGTCAGTTGACCTGAGTATGGCAAAAGGGCAAGATAGTCCCGAGAAAGCCCGCCGGAGCGCGGAGGAAAAAATGCTCCACCCAGCCACGATGGTGGCCTTTTGTTTAAAAAAGACGCCCTCCGATCCCGCCCGCGAACGCGAAGACTATGCCGCCCTTGCCTGTGCCGTGCAGAACTTCAGTCTTTACCTATGGGAGCAAGGGTTCGGTACCAAGTGGTCGACGGGGCAGGTGACGCGAGATCCTCGCAGTTACCAGATTTTAGGGGTCGATCCGTCCACCCATGAAATCTGCGGATTTGTCTGGGTTGGCATTGCGGATGGCGAGCCTATGCCGCGCAAGCGACCAAAGGTTGAGGATGTGGTGAGGTTTCTACCCTAGGCAATGCTTTGTTAAAGCTGAGCGACGGGCTGTGGTTCGGAGTTGAATTTGTATGAAATGGCCCTGGATTTTGATTCTGGTGATCGCGGGTTCGGCAGTTGGAGCTCCAGGCTTTGACATGCGGCGCGATTTCACCAAGGTTGAACTCGGCCTTTTAGATTCGATTCAGGCCGATTCGACCTGCCTAGCGGGATCGACCAGCTTTCAGGCGGTTGTTGTGAGCAACAGGTCAGACGCAACCCTGGTTTCGGGCATGGATATTGGGTCTTCCGGAGCGGCTCCTCATGTTAATATTGCTTATAAGCTCTACAAAAAAGACATGCGCGATCCTGTGTCCGAGGGGCTTCGCACGTTACTGCCTCGCCCCCTGGAATCCAAGGAAAAGACGACGGTTGTGGTTCCGGTGGCCTGCCCCTTGGTTTCTGGACTTTATGCCGTGGAGATTGACCTTGTGCAAGAGGGTGTGGCTTGGCGGTATTTGCTCAAGGGAGCCAACACTCAGGGCCGGGCAATCCTCAAGCTATTTGTTTTTGAGGATTCGGTTGATGGACTCAAGGCGCGTGCCGAGGCCATGGGCTGGATCTTTCGGCCTGCTCCGAAACTGCTGGGATTGACAAGGGATTCGCAGGCGACCATCGATCGGGTCTATCAACTGGCCCAGGCAGAGCTTGTGACGAACGTCGTGAGCTATGCCGAGTCAGGCAAACGTTACAAGGTCTTTACAGCTGGCAGTCAGTACCCGATGGTTTGGGCTCGTGATATGGCAACTCTTCAGCGCGGGTTGGCAAGTATCGGAGGAATAGGTCGCCACGAGCCGCCCTGGGGTGAATTATTCTTAAGGCGTTTCGAATCTGAAGTGGGAATTCCGGATTGGTTTGAGCTGGCGAGAATGTCGGAAAACCCAGCGTCTTCGGGAAAAAATACGGTACTGAGTGATCAGGAGCTGTGGGTTATCTCGGGGCTAATCGATGAGCTTGACCGAGGAACCTTAGCCCGTTCAGCGCTCCACGAAGGCCCGGTGGGAGCGTTTGCTACGCTGAGCGAAGCGCTGCTCGTGAGCTTGGACTGGATTCTAAAGCAACGCTGGGATGAAAAAGCTGGGTGCTTGTATACGGCTCATAATGCCGACTGGGGTGATGTGAAGCTTGGCGGCGCAACAAACGAATCGGCGACGCGGTATGAGCCGCCGCGGGTATGCGGGCTCTACAGCCAGGCGCTGCTTTTTCAAGTTCTAAGCGGCCTCCAACGCTATGGAAGCGAGCTTTGGACCGAGCTGCCACCGACTCTACTCAGCTTGGGCGGGATTTCCAACCTCAGGACGGCCGTGCAGGCGTTTGCCGAGCGGCGTCTATGGCAAAGCAGTTTGGGTTTTTATCGGGTGCATGTCCACCTTGATCCCTTGGGTCATTCCTTTAATGAGGACAGCATGTTCGCTTTGGGCGGTCATGTGCTGGCGCTCGAAAGCGGTTTGGTTTTACCAGCGCACCGCGATGCCATTATCCGTCAGTTTACAGCCTACACCGACCGCGATCATCTTGGTGAGCGAGCGTTTGGCGCTGTGCTAGTGCCGAGCTACCCGCCTCATACGTTCGCTCATCCCGACATGGATGAACGGTATGAATACCAAAACGGCGGTATTTGGGATTGGTACGCGCCGCGCGCGGCGGCGCTAATTTACCGAACAGACCCGATCCGCGGAAGCCAGTACTTGGCGGCCATTGCCCGTCGCATTGAAGGGGCGCAAGGATTTTACGAATGGTTTCATGTTTCGGGTGAACCTGGCAATGGCAAGCATTATATGGCATCGGCAGCCGCCTTTGCCTGGGCGGTCGATAGCCTGCGCGCCGACACAGCGCAGGTGCCTTTGGATATTTACCGCCGCTATTAACTCGACTGGTAACCCGACTGGTATGAACCAGCACTATCACGAACCAGGCGCTGTTCTCAGCTGTATAAAATCGACCGAAAGACAATTGACGAAATATCATGCGTGTTGTCCCTTGGTTCGAATCCGTCGGCTAGGCCACTGATCCTTGCTGTCTACTATAATGATAATACTAGGAAAATTACTCCTATATGTCCTGGGTTCCTGGATTCCCCGTTCGACTCAGAGTCCTGGAACCTCTGCGGTGGGAGATTCAAAGGCTCAACACACCCTAGTCAACCCAAGATCAAGTTGCTAATTTTGCTCGCGTTAGACCTATACCATCTTAAATAGGAAGGGACGCGCTATGAAACATTGGCAAAATATTTTTCTAGGATCAATTGCGGTGCTTTCATTGTTTGAAATAAGTTGCGGTAAAATTAGTTCCGACGTGGTGAGGTCTACAGCTCAGGACGAAACAGATCCACCGAATCCGCCTCCGGCCCCGATCACGTGGACTGTTCTTTTTGATACCTATTTTGCCCCAGGCGACACGCCGGGCCACTGCGGCAATTGCCACTCGCGCTGGTCAACTAAAGAAACATTGTACGCTGGGTTGCTTCGTAAGCACCTGATCGACCCGAAAAATCCGGCAGCTTCGGCGTTGGGGAGCAAGGTCAATTCGCCTCTAGCCTGGTTTGGCGGCGATATGCCAAAAGATTTGATCGAAGAGAACGAAGCAGCGGCCCAAGCGGTGACCGAGTGGCTAGCTAGTCGTGGGGGGGGAAATCGCCACAACCAGCTGCAGGGGAGGGGTACGACCAACCGGGGGGGGCAGGGAGGGAAAGAAATTAAGGATGTTTGTTGGGGGCCGAGCGCGCCGCCCTGCCACTCCTCGCG
>CAZOSN010000146.1:4229-11798 GCA_964582405.1 uncultured Oligoflexales bacterium
TCCTTGGCGAAGTTTGCCGCCTGCAGCTCACAGGGCTTAGAGCGGGCTTTATCGACGAGGAGAAAAACGCTTTCGTGAGCCATATCTTGGCTGAATTGCACCTGCTTAAATAACCGGTCTTCGAGCCAATTTTTTAAGAAGGGGGTGATTCCGCCCGGCATGACTTTGGTTTTACCGAGAACATGTGTGATTTTGTTCTGGCACACGCCAATATCGACCTCAAAAGCACCGTAGCTGCCTCGGTGCATAGACCATGCGCCCTTGTCATCCACTTTCTGAAAGTGATCGGTCACAATCATGGGGGGCTCCTCAAGGAAGAACCAATTGAGAAACACCATGAACCCCTTGTGCTTGGCAAGCTCCAAGCTGCCAGGGGCTGTTGCTGAATAGGCGCTTGTGCCAACAAAATACAATGAAATCAAAATCATGCATCGCGTGAGCATCGAAGCCCTCCCCTGCGTGATATAAACTTACTACAATTTATATTGTAGGGGCTGCGCGCCTCATTTTCAAGCTCGGCAAAAGCAAATATCCCAGAAGGAAACCCCCTGGGGTATTTGCTTACGGCGCGCTGACCTCTGGCGTCTGCCATCATGAGAATACGGGGAAAACCGACCCCGTATTTCCTGGGTTCCTGGATTCCCCGTCAGACAAGGAATCCAGGAACCCAGAAGGTCGAGGCATCAAAAGGTCGTCACGCCCTCATAAACCATGTGTACGACTACTTTGGACAATCTGGATCCTTTGAGCGGTTTAACGTGTCGCCAGGAGACCAGGGGCACATACCATCCGATGGATACATATTTGTTGTGGTTGTGGTAGTGGTTGTCGGCGTCGGACTTGGAGCTGGTGCTGTTGTTGGAGAGGTCGTCGTTGTTGTGGAGCTGGTCGTTGTGGTTGTTCCAGTCGTGGTGCCGGTGGTTGTTCCAGTGGTTGTTCCAGTCGTGGTGCCGGTGGTTGTTCCAGTGGTAGTACCAGTCGTTGTACCAGTCGTTGTACCAGTTGTTGTGCCGGTCGTCGTGCCGGTCGTCGTGCCGGTCGTTGTGCTGGGTGAGGTGGTTGCAATCTTGTTTGGATCTTTGTTGGGATCATACGCCTGGATGGTGACGCTTGTGATCGCGGTTTCATACCCCTTGTTGAGAGCGGTCGTGTAAGAAGTATCAGTGGGGTTGAATCCCGGCATTGAAATGTTGTTCAATGCCCCCGATGCTCCCGATTTTATCGCCGATTGAATCGAGGTCAGTGACGAGCTGTCGTATCCCTGCATGTTGATATTTCCGAGCGCAGCTGTAGCCCCGGCCGTGATGTTGGTCATCATGCCGCCGAGATTAGCGGACGTGAAACCGGGCATCTGAATCTGACCCAGTGCACCGGTGGCGCCGGCGGTAATGTTTTGCATCATGCCTGACAGGTTGGTCGCTGTGTAGCCCGGCATGCTTATGCTTCCAAGGGCGGCGGTTGAACCTGCGGCGACTTGTTTGACCATGTCAGACAATTTACTTGAATCGTAACCTGGCATCTTAATATTGCCGAGAGCTCCTGTCGTCCCCGCCGTGATTTCTTTTACCATCGGACCGAGCTGGTTGCTGTCATAACCTGTCATGGTTATTTTACCCAACGCCCCGGTGGTTCCCCCGGAGATGCTGCTTACCATTGTGCCGAGGTTATTGACATCATAGTTTGCCATCTTGATCTCACCGAGCGCAGCAGTTGCGCCAACCGTAATGCCACTGACCATTTTGGTGAGCTTGGTTGAATCATAACCCGGCATCGTGATCTGACCAAGGGCCGCTGTTGAACCAGCCGAAACCGCACTTACTAACGTGGGGAGCTTGGCGACATCAAAACCACTCATCGAGATGTTACCCAAGGCTCCAATCGCACCTCCGGTCGTTGATTCGATCATGCTAGGCAAGTCGTCGGCGGAAAAGCCATTCAGGGTTACTTTACCCAACCCTCTGGCCGCACCACCCGCAATACCCTGAACGGCCTTGTCGAGACTATTCGCGTTAAAGCCGTCGATTGTGATTTTTCCGAGAGCCTGGGTGGCGCCCGCGGCAATGTTTTTCAAGGTTGCTTGCATTTTGGTTTTGTCAATGTTGTCGATCGCGCCCACCGATGATACGGCGCCCGCAGATACTTGAGTTAGAATATCAGGCAAATCTGCTGCCGAAACGCCAGCTGTTCCAAGGCGAGCCACAATCGAGCCAACCACATCCGAAGACAGCGACGTGATATCGTCTACGGCTAGGCCAGCATTGTCCATATTGGCGACGGCCTCGGCTGAGATATGATTGATTACGGTCTGGAGTGGGGTTGAGCCAGCTTCGACTGTATCGGCCGCTAGAAACTCTTGCCTGCCATTTAGCGAGCCGGTAACCGAGGCACCGATGATCTGGAGCGCTGCCAGGGTCTTGGTCTTATCTTTTCCCAACGAGCCAAACTTAACTTCGGCGCCCTTGACTATAAGTGGCATCACTTGGGTAAGATCCGGTGAGGACTCTAATCCTGCAGCGAGGATCGCATCTTTGGCCCCATTTTTTATAATCGTAATCTCGTCTGCAGTTAACTGAGGATTCGGAGTATCCTGATCGGCAAGATAGAGGCTTGAGGTGTTAGTTGCGGTGAGATTGGCTCCCAATTCATCGACGACTTTGGACGACTCAGAATTCAAATTGTTATAGGCATCGGTTTTTGCGTCGTCCTTTCTGCAGGCGACTCCCAGCTGCAGTAGACTCAGGCCCACGGCCGCTGCAGTAATAGACTTCAGTGGAATTTTGTGTCTTTTGGTCATAATTAGAGTGCTCCTATATCAAAGCGAGATTTTTTTGGATGACCCAAAATCTCATGTTGGCCCTCAAAACAACCTTGAGGATTGCCCCCTATCGGCGATTAATTGGGATACTTTAATTATTTGAGCATAGATGAATAATAACAATAAGTTGCGATGAGGTGATCAGATCCTGGTCCCGAATTTGCACTTGATAATCCCCTGTCGGGGATGGATCAAACCCTTGATTAAGGTTGGAATTCTAATGCTAAGGGCCGTCAGGGACGATTTTGGGAGCTGGTAGTCCTGATCAGGGCTTTCGGGCCCTGATCAGGACTACAACCATCCTCAAAATCTATCGTGACTCAGCGTATTTGTCGCTGGCCGGCGACGGCTATGGGCCAAATTTGCGGGCTTGCTTGGCGAGGCGTTTGCGGGCCATGGCGCTTTTCTTTTTGCGCTTGATCGATGGCTTCTCAAAAAAGTTGCGGCGCTTGAGTTCGCCGATCGTCCCAGCATTTTCAACCTGCTTCTTTAGCAATTTTAGTATCAAATCAATGGGTTGACCTTCGCGAACAAAAATACCTGGCATGCTTTCCCCTTAATTCAAAAATGAAAATCCGCTCTAAAACAAGAGCTTGCTCAATTGAGTTTCCCTGTATAACTCATAACGTCGCTACTTCAAAGCATATTCTAAATTGTGCGGCATCAAGATGCATAACAAAAAAACTTACCATAACCAAGAAGGGATAAGAGTTGGACAACACAAAAATTTTCGCGCTAATTTGTCTTCCTGAACCCTAAAAGTGAGGAGCTAATGGCTTTCTTTTCTGACCGCGGAGCACCACATTCGCCTTATTTTGCGAACATTCAGGAGCAGCTGAAGCTGCACGGATCGGGAATTCCGGAGCTTGTCTTAGATCTCGACCGGCTCGATCAAAATATCAAGCACCTCAACGATGGGTCTGGGAAGTTGCGAATCGTGGTAAAGTCACTGCCTTCCATCGAGTTGCTTCGTTACATCACAAGAAAGCTCGGCACCTATAAATTCATGATCTTCCATGCACCTCACATTGTGCCAGTACTAACGGAATTCCCAGAGGCCGATATTCTGCTTGGAAAACCCTTACCAGGGCATGCTATCCTCGTCGCACATCACATGTGCCCTACCGAGTTGAGATCGAGTTTCGCAAAGCAAGTCACCTGGCTTGCTGACGACCTGAATCGAATCGAAGACCTTGCCCGCATTGCGGAAAAATTCAGACACCCTCTGCGCGTTGCTCTTGAAATCGATATCGGCATGCGCCGGGGAGGTTTTCGAAATGCTGACGAAACAGCCGCAGCAGCCCGATTGTGCGTCAAATTGACTAATAACATGAGGTTTTCGGGCTTCATGGGCTATGACGCTCATGTCCCTAAATCGCCGTGGCCTGCAAAATGGCATGATTCTTTTGCGGCCACGCAAAACCGCTATCGGATCATGGTTGAGGCAGCCCGAGCATCTTCTCCTGAGCTCTTTAATCACCCCATAATTTTAAATGGTGCGGGAAGTCTGACGGTTCGTTCTCATCAAAATCAGTGGGATTCACCGACTAATGACTGGGCGCTGGGTAGCGCCTTGGTACTTCCGGGTGATTTCATGAAGCCGGAGCTCGCCGACCTAAATCCTTGCGCCTTCATCGCAGCGCCTGTACTCAAGCGTCTGCCGCGGCTTGAAATTCCTTATATTTCCGCATTAAGTCGTCTGTGGGCTCGGCTTGATCCCAATCGGGCGCATGTGTTTTTTATCTACGGTGGCTACTGGAAAGCTAAACCAGTTTCACCCAGAGGCATCTCCTACAATCCTGTCTACGGGCATAGTTCGAATCAGGAGATGCTCAACGGCAGCTCACGCATGGGACTAGCCGTGGACGACTATGTATTCTTTCAGCCTAATCAGAGCGAAGCAGTCCTTGCAGAATTCGGCGAGATCTTGGCCTTGCGGCCTGGCCAAGAAGTCCCTCAGCGGTGGTCGGTTCTAAGCGCCAATTTTCCTAACTTTTCTCTGGTGCCAACTCAGACACCAAATTGAGCTTGAGCACAACTTCATCATGAATCAGTTTATCCCCAAGCTTTTTGGGATCAAAAAACTTGCCTGAGTTATAGCGAACGTCGAACATGGTTCGGTCAAATTTTGCCACGGCCGTCAAATGGGAACCCGTAGGTGTTGGGACTAGGTCGCCAGTAAATGCGATTTCATGGGTGTTTGTCGCTTTGACAGTGAGGTTTCCCTTGAATTCGTAAGTATCGCCTTTGATTCTTTTGGCCTCGGTAAGAATGAATTTGGCGGTGGGGAATGCCGCCACATTGAAAAAATCTTCGCTCTTCAGATGGCCCTCGAGTTTGTCACGGTAGGTCTTGTCTTTAAGGTCGGTATCGACTATTGACGTCATATCAAAAATAAATTCGCCTTTGGCCTCTTTCTCGGATACGCTAAATTCACCCGATTTAAGTTTGATGGTACCGACATGCTCATCGCCGGTAATCTTTGCACCTTTCCATTCGACTACGCTCTTATTTGTATCGACCTTTTGCTTGGTACCCGTCGCTGCTGCCGAGGTCAAACAAAGCCCTAGGAGCGTCGAAGATAATATAAACTTGATCATTGGGGGTCTCCTTTTATAGTTCGGTGCTTCAGACATTAGCGAAAAATTCTAAGAACTCCCAGCAATATTGGTGGGCTAGAATAATTTTTTGCACCTTTGATCTCGGTTGATAAGAAATAGTGGAATTTTCTACGAGAGTGTGTTTTTTTAGCGGGCTTCAATATCGTCATCGTCGCAGCGAATCATAAACAAGCGACTTACGGTTGCAAAGGATAATCATGGACGTTCGGAATATTTGCACTATTGCCCATGTTGACCATGGAAAAACCACCCTGGTCGATGGATTATTTAAGCAATCCGGTACCTTTGCGGCGCACAAAGAGGTTTCGGAAAGAGTTATGGACAGCGGAGACCTCGAGCGTGAGCGCGGAATTACCATAGCCGCTAAGAATGCAGCATTCTATCTAGGAAAAACCAAGGTCAATATCGTCGATACCCCGGGCCATGCCGACTTTGGCGGTGAGGTTGAGCGCATCATGAATATGGTCGATGGCGCGATTCTGCTTGTCGATGCCGCTGAAGGGCCTCTACCGCAAACTCGATTCGTTCTGCAAAAGGCAATTGCTAAGGGGCTGAAGATCATCGTTTGCATCAACAAGGTAGACCGGCACGAGGTGCGCGGTAGCGACCTGATCGAACAAACGCTCAACAAGATCTTCGACCTTTTTATCGAGCTCGATGCTACCGACGATCAATGCGATTTCCCCGTTATCTATGCCTGTTCGCGAGATGGATGGTGCACTAGAGAAAAAGAGTCTATTGAAGCCCACTTAAATCAGGGGATGAAGGGAAGCCTAAAGCCTCTTTTTGATTTAATACTTGAACTTCCTGGTCCACGTCCCTTTGCAACAAAGGGACCTTACATGATGATCAGCCACATCACCTACTCAGGCTTTGTCGGCTTGTGTGCATTGGGCCGCGTGGCTGGACAACCGATTCAGAAAAACATGACTCTCTATCGGCACGGAATAAGCGATAAAGGCGAACCGATCAAAGAAAAATTTGTCGCCGCCGCCCTTTATGCCTACCGCGGCATGGAACAGGTCAGTGTCGATACTCTCGAACCAGGCGATATCGGTCTGATTTCGGGTAGCGATGCATTTGCAATTGGCGATACCCTGGCTCTCGAGGACGAGACCCCTGGCTCGCGTATTGCTGTTGAAGCCCCAACCATGCGCATGATTTTCTCGGTCAATACATCTCCATTCTCTGGCAAAGAAGGCAAACCGCTGCAATCGCGAGAATTGCGAGAGCGTCTTTATTATGAAACCCGCTGCAACCCGGCGCTGCGCCTTGAGGATGCCGAAACCAAGGACCAATTCTACGTTTATGGTCGGGGAGAGCTGCAATTTGGAATTCTGATCGAGACCTTCCGGCGTGAGGGCTACGAGTTCATGGTGGGCAAGCCTGGGGTCGTATTTATTGATGACGCGGCTAAAGGCAAGATGGAACCCTATGAAAACCTTGTGCTTGATCTGCCTGAGGCTTATGCGAGTGACGTTACAAGGCTCTATCAGGAGCGCCGCGGATTCTTGAGCCATTATGAAAGCCTTTCCGGATCTCTGGTCGAGCCACGGGTTCGCCTTATTTTTGAGATTCCAACGCGAGGAATTCTGGGTACAAAATCGTCGTTTTTGACCGCGACGCGAGGAGCAGGGCTCATGAGCTCCGAGTATTTAGAACATCGACCCGTGACCGGTTCGATCAAGCATCGGATCAATGGGTCGATCATTGCGGACCGCGAAGGCGACACGACAGCCTATGCGTTGCAAACTATCCAGCAGCGAGGGATACTCTTTGTTGGGGAAGGTGCTAAGGTTTACGAGGGAATGATCATTGGCGAATGCAACCGCGATGCTGACCTCAACGTTAACGCCGTGCGTCCGAAAAAGCTGACCAATATCCGAACCACAAGCTCCGAAGGCTTGACGATCCTTCAAGGAATAAAGAAGATGAGTCTCGAAGCATGTTTGGAATGGCTGAATGATGACGAATGGATCGAGGTTACCCCACAGAATATAAGGCTCCGCAAAAAGATTTTAGCCGGCAATCTACGTCCGGTGCGCAGAAAAGATGACGATTGATTGCAACTCGTAAACCACTTCGAGTATCCTAAACTTAGGTTTTATTACTCACGGTGTGAATTCTCAAATT
>CAZOSN010000147.1:0-11735 GCA_964582405.1 uncultured Oligoflexales bacterium
AAGATGAGCAGAACCAACTTCGCTCCCAGCTTAAAACCAAGGAGAGGCGAATCTCGCTGCGCATCGCATCAGATGTCTTGGAGAAGCTAAGGATCAAGGCAGGCCAAGAAGGTCTACCTTATCAGACCTATATCAATAGCGTACTTTTCAAGATCGCCCACCAGGCTGATACAGTGGAGGAGCTGAAGACTCGACTTCAGGAGCTTGAAAAGAAGGTGCAAAAGCTCAAGATAAGATGAATTCGATTCTTGGCTAAGGCCGACATCTGCCTCGAAGCCAATGACGCCTACACGGAAAAGAGCTTGTTGAATACTGGGATGGCCGTTATGGTTTCGAACTTAGCGCTAGGCTCAGCTTTCCGCACTAACGTCTCAATTAAGGTGCGGTGACTGTCGGTCATCCTATAACCAAAGATCACCTTTCTCACATGGCCCGGAATGGGGATTATACTCGACCTTGGTTGGTTTTTCTGTGAGGGAGTAGCCTACGCAAAATCCCTGATGAGAACTCGCGTAGTGTGACCACATCAAAGGATTTACAGGTGACGAGCTAAAACAACAAATTCCAGTATTGTAGAAATAGTGAAACCTCCACCGAGGAGCCTTGATTTTGCGCTGCTTTAAGTAAAACTCCGACAGGAGAAGCATGACTTCCCGCTCGCTTAGCACCTTGAGGTATTCAAGTTCCCTGAGTCGAAGAAATTATTCGCAAAGAAACGAAGCGCTATGGACTCATCCAAGGCTATAAGCTGACGAGGTGCGGTTAATCTCAGCCCAGGTACCAACTTTTGAGCTGTCTTGCTCACGTCGAAAACAGACAAATAAGATCAAGCCCAATGGGAAATGGTGAAACTATTGTGGTCCTTTTGAGTGGCGGAGGCAAGTCGTCGCGGGGCTGCAATTTCACCAAAGCCAAAAAGTATCGGGCCACCCTATCTAGGAGAAAACGATGAGCGTACCAAAAGCGCTGTTTTCGGAACTGGTGCTTGCGGTGTGAAGTACTGGAATAAGTGAAAATAGAAAGGACTGTTGACGAAATAGAAGCCCATCTAATCATTATTGCTATTTGTTTGAAATCGATATCCTACGCCAGGTTCAGTGCGGATAAACCGTGGCTGCGTTGGATCGACTTCAATCTTTTGTCGCAAATGCCCCACATACACTCTGACATACTGAATCTGCTCCGTAGAGTTAGGTCCCCATACCGCTTTGAGTAGCTGAGTGTGGGTTAGAACTTTGCCAGCGTCTTGCACCATGACCTTGAGTAAAGCAAACTCGGTGGAAGTTAACTTTATTTCCTTCCCGTCGCGCAAAACACGATGGGCTGTAAAATCGACTTCCAATCCATCAAATGAAATGATCGGCTCCGACTTACCCAAGCTCTTACGCAGGGCCACTCGTATCCTAGCTAAGAGTTCGGCCACACCAAAGGGCTTAACCACATAGTCATCGGCGCCCTGGTCCAAAGCAGTCACGATGCTGGATTCATCATCGCGAACAGATAGAATGATAATAGGACGTTCGTACCATTCTCTGAGACGCTTAAGGACCTCAAAACCGGAAATATCGGGAAGACCAAGATCTAAGATGACCAATTCCGGACGATCCGTAGCAGCAGCAATTATTCCCGCATTGCCGCACTCGGCGTCTTTAACTTCAAAACCATGCGGATCAAGAGCGACAGCTAAAAAGCGCCGAATCTGTATCTCATCGTCTATAACCAAAATGCGCCCTTTGCCCGTCATGCAAATTTACCCTTCGGCAGCCGTAGTGTAAAAACAGCGCCTCCATCTCTATGATTGGCAGCACTTAGCTCACCACCCTGTGCTTCAATAAAACCCCTCGCAATGGACAACCCGAGTCCTATGCCACCTGAATTTTGCGGCGACGCACGGAAAAATTTGTCAAAAACTTTTTCAGGACGCTCTTCCGGTAGGCCTAGACCATGGTCTCTCACCTCAATTGAGACCTTTTGATTTTCCCCCTCCCAGGCAGAAATTTCAATGTCAGATGTTGGCGGCGTGTATATGAATCCGTTGTGCAAAATATTGACCAGCGCCTGGTCTAAGAGGACCGGATCGCATTTAATCGGGGGAGTGCCGTCCCTTATTTTTACCCTTACAGTATGTCCGCCTCTCAGAGAGTCTAAGCGCGAAAGTGCTGTTCCTATGACTTCTTCAATCCCATATATCTCTTCTTTAGGATGTAGCATCCCCGACTCCACTCTTGTCATGTCGAGGAGATTTTCTACCAAGCGCTGAAGACGGCCCGATGCACTCAGAATTTCACTTGAAAGTTGTCGTATCGCAGATTGGTTTTGAGTTGTCTTCTCATCCAACAACGCACTGGCTGAACCTTTGATAGTCGCCAAAGGCGTCTTTAACTCGTGAGAAACACAATCCAACAAGGACTTGTACAGCTTTTGTGTTTCCTCTACCACGAGCAAAGCCCTCAATTGGTCGTGGTAAGATTCCCGCTCAATTCCGGCTGCGATTTGATGCAAAAAGGTCTCGACCAAGGTTCTTTGTTCGGGGTCAAGATCGCTCGCTCCTTCGAGCTTCAATCCTAGAACTCCGAGTACCCCAGATTTGCCATTGATGGGAAGATAAGTGCCTTGGGCAGCGCTCAAAGTGTCCGTGAACCTTCCTGCCGGTTTTCCATGCTGCAAGACCCAGGATGCGACAGTTAAGTCCTTTTCATCTGGCCGTAGGGTATTACATAACGCCGGGATCAATGGTCCACCATCGAACTTACTTTTGCCAAAAACACCAATGTCTCCGGACAGGACCTCGCGAAGCCTTTCGACTCCGGATTTGATCACTGCCTCGGCAGACTGCGCAGCGGCGATTTCCTTGGTAACGCCATACAGCGTTATGGCCCGTTCTTCTCGCGAGATGAGAATCTTTTCTTTGCTTGCTAGCCTGCTAGTTAAATGACCGATGACTGCGGCGGCCACAAAAAAAGCCACAAGCATCATAAAATCTTCCGGTTTAGAAACTGAGAAGGTGTGGAGAGGAGGAATAAAGAAATAGTTGTGTAAAAAGGCAAACACCAGAGCAAGAAAAAATACAGAAAATCGTGTTAGAAAAACCCCCGCGATGCTAACGGCAATGAGGAATACGATGCCCACGGCCAAATAGCCAATCAATGGTCTTAGCACAGCCGCGATCAACCAGGTCATGAGTGCCCCGCCGATGACCCAACCCATTTCATCAAAAGGAAGGGGCGAACGTTGTCGCCTCGGGGCCTGTTTGCGGGTCCTGCGCAACCGCCCCCGATCAGTAGCCACAACGTAAATGTCAATGCCGCCAGCTAACTTCAAAAGTCGATTGACGACTGAGCCACCACGAAAAAAATCACTCAGACGGTCTCGCTGAGATTTGCCAACCATGATTTGCGTGACGCTATTCTGGTTAGCGATTCTGAGCAAGCCTTTAACGGGATCATTGTCTCGCGTCGAAATCAACTCGCCACCAAGGTGACTGACCAATGCAATATTCTTAGCGAGAAGTTGTTTTTCTTCGTCAGAGACATGCTTCTCATTTTCAACATAGGCGCCAATCCAAGTTACATTTAGAAGGTCGGCAACGCGACGGGTCCAGCGAATCATGGTCTCTGAAAATGGACTTGCAAAGACGCCGACCATGAGGCGTCCTCCGGCTTTCCAGGTTGCTTCGATGCCGTGCAAGACTTTGTATTCTCGAAGCTCTCGATCAACTCTTTCAGCTGCAACTCTGAGAGCCATTTCCCGCAAAGCTGTGAGGTTGCCGCGCTGAAAGAAGTTCTTTGCCGCCAATTCGGCGTTCTCTTTGCTATAGACTAAACCTTCATTCAAACGCTTCAAGAGTTCGTCAGGTGGCAAATCAATGAGCACCACCTCGTCGGCCCGATCCAATATCGAGTCAGGTACGGTTTCATGTACCGTCACATTGGTTATTTCACGAACCGTGTCAACGCGGCTTTCAATGTGCTGAACATTGAGTGTTGTGAACACGTCAATACCGACGTCAAGTAGTTCTAAAATATCAAGATAGCGTTTGTTATGACGGGAGTTTGGCGCGTTGGTATGCGCAAGTTCATCAACGAGAATGATCTTGGGCTTTCTTGCCTTCGCTGCATCAACATCGAACTCTTCAAGGATCACACCGCGGTGTTCGAGTTTTCGGCGTGGCAGGATTTCAAATCCTGTGAGCAGGTCCGCCGTGTCTTGGCGTCCATGAGTTTCAACTAAGCCGACAAGAACATCGACTCCTTGAACTTTCTTTTGTTTTGCTGCTTGGAGCATGGCATAAGTTTTTCCGACTCCGGCAACCATCCCGAGAAATATCTTAAGACGACCCTGCCCTTCTTTTAGTACCTCCTTTTTTACAAGGGTTAGAAGATAATCAGGATTTTTATTTTCGCTATCTGCCATGGAACATTTCTTCCATATCAATATTCAGTTTCAAGACATTCACGCGGGGACTTCCCATAATTCCCATCGTTAGACCATCGGTATGAGACTGAATAAGCGACAAAAGATCCTGGCGCTGACTCTCGTTTAAACCTCTCGCCCTTATGATGCGATCAACTTGAAACAAGGCAGCTTCGGGCGTTATATGGGGATCCAGGCCACTCGCGGAGGTGGTCACTAGGTCGCTGGGAACATTCGTACCCAAGTCCTTACGCCTCTTATCCACGGATTCCGTTAGAGCTGAACTCGTCGGGCCAAAGTTGCTGGCACCAGATGGTACCGTGGCGTATTCCGTCGCCGACGGGCGGGAGTGAAAGTATTTTAGGGATACAAATTTTTGAGCAATGAGCTCCGAACCAACTATGTGACCATCCTTCCTGATAAGGCTGCCGTGGGCCTGCGCGGAAAATAATTGAGCTACGGCTGTTACCATCAGCGGGTAGACAAGGCCGGTAAGGATGGAAAGAAAGAGAATTGCTCTTAACGATGTTACGATGGCTGGTATCATGATGATCTCCACAATTAAATCAATCGAAGCCCGGATATAACGAGATCGATTAATTTTATTCCGACAAAGGGCGCGAGAACGCCTCCGATTCCATAGATTGCTAAATTTCGGCGCAGTAAGACCGTTGCACCGAGCGGTGTATATTTTACTCCCCTTAGCGCTAATGGGATCAAGGCGATAATGATCAGAGCGTTAAAAATGATCGAACTTAGGATCGCGCTTTCTGGTGATGACAGCCGCATGATATTTAACGCAGATAGCGGCCCCTCATGAGCCCCCGCGGACAAGTAAAGACCACCTAGCATAGCGGGCAAAATGGCAAAATATTTCGCCACATCATTGGCGATACTGAAGGTCGTCAATGAACCCCGTGTCATAAGTAGCTGCTTACCAGTCTCAACGATTTCAATTAATTTAGTCGGATTGCTGTCCAGGTCTACCATGTTCCCGGCTTCGCGCGCCGCTTGAGTTCCAGTATTCATAGCAACGCCAACATCAGCTTGCGCTAAAGCGGGGGCATCGTTGGTACCATCTCCGATCATCCCGACCATGTGACCTTTCGCCTGCTCTTCCCGGATTCGCATCAATTTTGTTTCCGGAGTCGCTTCAGCAATAAAATCATCGACGCCGGCTTCTGCTGCAATTGAGGCCGCTGTAAGTTGGTTATCTCCCGTAATCATGACGGTGCGAATTCCCATTCTTCTGAGCTCCGCAAATCGCTCCTTAATTCCACCCTTTACCATGTCCTTTAAGACGACGATTCCCAAGACTTCGCCATCTTTAACCACAGCTAGAGGAGTGGCACCCATTTTCGCTACGTTGCTCGCGATGGTTAGAGTTGCATTTGGGAAATGCTCACCTTTGCTCTCGACAAATCGCCTCATGGCATCGACTGCACCCTTTCGGATTTGGGTGACCTTGTCGGCGTCCTTTTCCCTGATGTCGGCACCACTCATCCTAGTCTCGGCAGTGAATGCCACAAACTTGGCATCGATAGATTTTATGTCACGAGCCCGAAGGCCGTATTTTTCTTTAGCAAGCACTACTATGGACCGTCCCTCCGGAGTTTCATCGGCAAGAGATGCCAATTGAGCGGCGCTGGCCAATTGAGAAGGATCAACTCCCTCAGCCGGGATCAACTCACTTGCCAGACGATTCCCTAAAGTGATGGTCCCTGTCTTGTCTAACAGAAGAACGTCTATATCTCCTGCGGCTTCAACTGCTTTACCACTCATGGCCATGACTTTCTTTCTAATGAGCCGATCAATACCACTGATTCCAATCGCCGACAGAAGCCCACCTATGGTTGTTGGAATCAAACAAACTAAAAGTGCTATCAAGGCTGGTAATGTTATGATGCTTCCACCAGTGAATCCTGCTTGCGCTTCACTGAAATTGGTAAACGCTTTAAGCGTGCCGACGGCTAGAACAAAAACTGCAGTAAGACTAATCAGCAGGATGTTTAACGCGACTTCATTCGGCGTTGATTTTCGTCTAGCTCCTTCTACCATCCCGATCATGCGGTCAAGAAAAGCGTTGCCAGGGTCCGATGTGATGCGAATCTTGACTCGGTCGCTAATTACCTGCGTTCCACCAGTCACCGCAGACCGATCCCCGCCACTTTCACGGATAACCGGGGCCGATTCTCCGGTAATTGCGGATTCATTGATGCTAGCCACTCCCTCGATCACGTCACCGTCCCCTGGGATGATATCGCCAGCCTCACAAACAACAATATCTCCTCGCTTCAGTGTATTTGCAGGCACGACATCTTCCTTGCTGCCCCGTATTAATTTCGCCATGGTGTAGGTTCTGGTCTTGCGAAGCGACTCAGCTTGGGCTTTGCCTCTTCCTTCTGCTATGGATTCTGAGAAATTGGAAAATAGAACCGTAAACCACAGCCAGATTGAAATTTGGAGATTGAAGCTCGAAAAATTGAGGAGCGTTATGATGCTGCAAATGATCGCACCAAGGTACACGACAAACATGACGGGATTTCGAGCCTGTGTCCATGGTTTTAACTTCTCAAAGGCCCCTAAAATGGCCTGTTTTAGCGGCGCAGGTTCTTTTACCATCGATTTCCCTTTTTCCATCTGTGATTCCTCAAAATGTTCGGCCAGTGATCAAAAATAGATGTTCCATGATAGGACCGAGTGATAGTGCCGGCAAAAATGTCAAAGCCCCAACGATGAGTATCGTCGATGCCAGCAACGCGACAAACATCGGCGTATCTAGCGGAAATGTGCCGCTAGATGGCGGTACCATCTTCTTTGCAGCTAGACTTCCCGAAATCGCAAGGACTGGAATTACGACTAAATAGCGTCCAAGCAACATGCAAAAGCCAAGTGCTATATTATAGAATGTCGTGTTAGCATTTAGTCCCGCAAAGGCACTCCCGTTATTTCCCGATGCAGAGGAAAATGCGTATAAGACTTCGCTTAGACCGTGTGGGCCTTTATGCAAAAGACTTTCAAGTCCTAAGGAAGTGGAGCAGGCAAAGGCTGAGCCTCCGAGAATAAGGACGCTTGGACCCAATATAGCGGTCACCGCAAGTTTAATTTCGTGAACCTCGATCTTTTTTCCAAGATACTCAGGACTGCGGCCCACCATAAGACCAGCAATAAAGACGGTTATAATGACAAACGTAGCCATGCCATACATGCCTGCACCAACGCCACCAAATACCACCTCGCCTAGCATTATGTTAAGTAGAGCTGCCCCTCCTGCCAAAGGCGAAAGTGAGCTAACCATGGCATTAACTGACCCATTGGAAGTGGCTGATGTCGCAATCGACCATAAAATGCTACTGCCAATACCAAAGCGAATTTCCTTACCTTCACCAGCTAAGACCCCTGAACTGATCGAATGCGACAGCAATTCTGACCATATGCCGGTTGCAAGACCAAGTAGGAAAAGTACCGACATGGTGGCAAATATGGCGATGCCATGTTTGCGATTTTTTACGAGACAACCAAAAGCGATCGGCGTGGCGCACGGGAGGAACAGGATCGCGAAGAGTTCGAGAAAATTTGACAGGGGTGTTGGGTTCTCAAACGGATGAGCGCTGTTGACGCCAAAGAAACCGCCACCATTTGAACCAAGCTGTTTGATGGCTATCTGTGAAGCAGCAGGACCTGTTGGCAAAATATGGTCGAGACCTTCGATGCTCTTCAGATGGAGATACGGGTCAAAATTTTGGATGACTCCAAGGCTAACCAAGGCAATAGCAAATATAAAAGATAGTGGAAGCAGGATGTATACCAGCGACCGGATACAGTCGGTCCAAAAATTGCCGATGGCCCCCATAGAGGCTCGAGTGAGACTCCGTGCAAACGCGACCGCCACCGCCATCCCTGTCGCAGCGCTGAGAAAATTTTGTACGCCTAGGCCAAGCATCTGCGTCAAATGGCTCATCATTGCTTCGCCAGAGTAAGCTTGCCAGTTGGTATTGGTTGTGAAACTTATGCCAGTATTGACGGCTAGCCAGAACGGAACAGGTCCAAGGCCTTTGGGATTTAAAGGAAGAAGATGCTGGCTGATTTGAAGAAGCAGTAGGAACAAAAAGCCGAAGAAATTGAACATGAAAATGGCGAGAGAGTAGCTCTTCCAGTCCATTTCCGAGGATCGATCGATGCCGCAAAGTCTATATAGAATATGTTCAAGCCAGTTTAGCGGCTCTTTGAGAAGATGTCTTTCTCCTGCGTATACCTTGGCCATGAATTTTCCGTATGGAATCGCTAGGGCGAGTAGGAAAATTAACAGGATTAATATTTGTAAATATTCGCTTGCCGCCATTTCTCACCTCCAAGCTACCTTTTGGTAAGCCTAGAAAATTATGAATAAAAACGGCATAAAAATATCGGCCAAAGACATAAGAAAAGTATAAAAATGTGACATGATCTTCGACGGAAGGGCTTTTCTTTAATTTATCAAAGGAATCCGTGAAATTATGCAGCAACTTCGAGGCGGTCGGGAAGTTCGTCAGCCGCAACCGCCAGATGTGTTAGAAAAAGCGAGGCTTCGAGGATGAAACTGACCCAAAAGTCTTTCATCAGAAAACCAGTTGATGCTCGGAATCAACTCATCCTCGATTACATACCCTTGGTACACATGTTCAATGATTTCAATGTGTTGATTGGTAGCGGGGGCAGGATTTGAACCTGCGGCCTTCGGGTTATGAGCCCGACGAGATACCAGACTTCTCCACCCCGCGGCAAACCAGTCTTTTGGTAAGGGAGCCCTTATATGTTGTGGGCCACAGATTGTCAAACCAATTCGCCGACTCGGAATAAAAATAGCCTCTCGAGGTGATCGCTAATTGAACGCCGGAAGCGAAAGTACAACGAAGCTTGGGACGCTTCTGACTATCAATGAGCGTCCCCTAAGAGCTTTTCACCTGAAGCCCCGCAAGCAGGTTCAGCTTTTCTACTATTGGGGCCAGAGGGTTTCCGTCTGGGATAGACAAAGGTTGGGGCCTGCGGCCAGCGTTGAGATCGTCTAAAAAGTTGTTGACCGATGCTAAACATGGATCTTTTAATTGCCCCGAATCAAGCATGACTGACAACCGATTTAGGCGATCAACGAGTCCTTCGAGCTGATCGCCGCTCCTAAGCTCAAGTGGCTTCACTTTTTTTGAGCTGAGAATGTTATCAAGAAAACTATGGACCGAAATCAACGGTCCATATATCGAGTGAGTGTAGCGAACCGACACCAAAATGGTAGCCAAAACAAAAGCCAAAACCAGACCAAATGCAACCATGATAGGCATCTGGAGCTTGATCAATACCTGCGAACTCTCAACCGATGTAAAGCTAAAATAGCCGGCCAGCACCTGATAGACATCCAGGAAAAAATAGCCAACTACGCCGCAAAAAATAATCGCGAATACCAGATTTAACACAAGAAAAATTAACCCAAGGCGGATTTGCAAATAAGGTTCGACAAACCATGAGCGTATACCACCGCGCCGTTCCATTACTTACCCCTTCTTTAAAGACTGCATTCCAAGGACTGATGCGGCCGCAACCATGGCAGTCTTGGCTCGCAACACATGCCTTCCAAGGCTAACTCCAGCAAACTCGTTCGCAACCAAGATCGAAATCTCGCTCTCATCCAACCCTCGCTCACCCCCAACTACCAAAAAGGCGCCATCGCCGCTCAATTCGGCATCTAACAAAGAGAGATGGGCCGAAGGATCCGCCACCAACCTGGTGCCTGAATAATCGCGATTTGTACGAAGCAATTGCTCAAGACTATCATGAAACTTGACATCAGGGAAATGACATCTCTTAGCCACTTTACAAGACTCCCTCACAAGCCTTTTCACGCGGGCGTAGGCCTTATCATCGATTCGGGAAGCCTCAGTTCTCGACTGATAAAAGACATCCAGAGAATGAATCCCCAGCTCGACTAGCTCGGGTAGAACATCCTGATAGTGCGTGGATTTAATTGCTCCCAGAGCAAGGCGCCACAGATATTTTGGCGGTTCTTCAAAGTGCTCCGAGTCGATAACCCAGGTAGCCGACTTTTTTGTGACAGATTGCAGAACGGCACGACACCAATATCCAAGGCCATCCGTCAACTCAAAAAAATCTCCAACCTTAAGCCGGACAACATGAGTTATCTGAAATAGTTCATCGTCTTCAATTTGCCAATGACCATCCTTGCTTCTTACCCCGACAAACCGAAAAACATGCCTCACGGGTGCTTCCTCAACCAAAGCAAGGCCCAGCCTGCGTCAATCTTGGTCGCAATAGGCTTAAATCCAAAACCAGAGCCGATCTGACCAAATTCTGCGACTTCTTCTTTGAGAATTCCTGACAGCATCAGATCACCACCCGGTAAGACCACGCGAGCAAGGTCCAAAAAAATCTTCCGAATCACAACTCCCAAAATATTTGCTAAAACGAGATTAAATCCCTCATGACCCACTACTGTGCCTTGCACGATTTCAAAAGAGACGCTATTGCGATCAGCATTTTCTTTTGCCGAAATCACAGCATCCGGATCAATATCGCTGCCTACGACGAGGCCAAATCCACCTTTTACAGCAGCTATCGCTAATATCCCCGAACCGGTACCGACATCGAGGACAGATTTGCTCGGGAGACTTTTTTTGTTAGCAGAAATGTACTGACTAAGACCGGCAAGGCATAGCTGCGTGGTCTCGTGCTGCCCCGTACCAAATGCCATTCCGGGGTCGATTTCGATTTTAATTAGTCCTGCCTTTGGTTCTGGTGAATCCCAGGGAGGACAGACCAAAAATGTATCGGTTTCGATCGGCTTGAAGCTTTCCTTCCAGCCTTCTTGCCAAATCTGAGAATCCATCGATTTGAGACTAGTCTTTACCGATGCCCCGAAATCCTTATGAATCCCAGTTTCCAACTCTCTTAAGGTGGCGTGGCAGTATTTATAAAGGATCAAGGGCGATAGATCTCCACCAGCCTCCGCATACGCAAACGTTGAACAGGTGCCATCGTATTCAAAATCAAGATCAAGTCCATCAACTGATCCATCCACAAATTCCAGCTCACCACGAGCTTGAAGCCAAACCCGGATGGCATCTTTGACCGCAAGCTTCCCCTCTGGAAAAGAGATGCTAAGTTCGTAGGTTTGTTTATTTAAGTTGGACTCGACCATGGGCAATCCTCAATCTATTCATTTAGGACACAAATGCCCCATGCTCATAAAACCCGAATGATTTCTGGTCAATAAAAAAACGGCTCTTCCGCTGAATTAGTGGGTAAGTGCTAGAGATTGACCATAGTTCCCTTAG
>CAZOSN010000148.1:0-11688 GCA_964582405.1 uncultured Oligoflexales bacterium
GATATCGTCATTTCGGACTTTTGTGGCGCCGGCATTATCGCCTATTAGTTAACCTTGGAGAATCAAACGATCAGACACGATTGACGAGGCCCAGTACCCGACACGTCCGATGCCCGATACCCAATGCCCGATCAACGCTCCCGATCCCGACTTTTTCACTCGACTCGGAAGTTTTTTGGAAATTTCTGTCTAACGCAGGCGCACGAATGCCTTGCGGCGTGGCGTAGGAGTCTCAGCCGCGATTATTGCTTCGTTCGTCGAGGTCATCCGGTGTTAGCGTAACGTCTTTCTAACGCAGGTCTCGGTGCAAACGGAGCAATGCTTTTTCCGGAGAGATGCTTGTCCGAGGGGCGCAGTTCAACAACTGATTCCAACTGATCCGTCAGGTTTTTTAATGCCACTTTAGGATCATGGCCCTCGAGCGCACATCTCACACTGTCGAGAAGGGAATCGAGTTGCATTCGGCGAGAAAGTGAACCGACCGTTCGCAACGGTTGGGCCTGCCGGGCACTGCTGAATTATTTCTGCAGCCTCGATTCCCGAAATATAGTCCTTAAAGAACATCGCAGTTAAAACTGCACTGGCTGAACCGATCCTATATAGCGGCTCGACTCCTTGCCATGCGCCTCCACAGAAGCGTGGAAGGACGGAAACGCAGATCTTATTCAGCGGAGCAATTTTTTGGCAAAGCCGATTTGATACACTATAATTTGTAGAGCAGCGTCTACCTTTGACACAGAATTTTTGGTGCGAACGATGGGACTTGAACCCATACACCTTGCGGCACCAGCCCCTCAAGCTGGCGTGTCTACCAATTCCACCACGTTCGCATATAACTTTTGTTCGACTTTTGGCCGGTAGATGTGTCTACCTCCGGTTGTGTCGAACTCTAGTTGGGCTTATTGTCTACCGGTGCCGAAGACTCGGCCGGCTTTGTGCTTTCCATCTGCTGAAGTTTTTCTTTAAGGCCGGTTTTACCTTCGGTCCTTTGCATGACCGAGAGGGTGATGGACGTGACCATGAAGATGCCTGCGCAGACATATGTCAATTTACCGAGAAACGAGGTCGCGCCACCCGCGCCAAAAAAGCCTTGGCTATTGCCGCCGCCAAATGCAGCACCAACGCCACCCGAGTTGCCGCCTTGGATCAGAACGACAAGGATCATAAACAGAGCTACGGCAATATGCACGCCTGTGATTACGGTTTCCATAGCAATTCCTACGTAATAAATGGTGGCTCCTCCCAGAATCGAACTGGGGACACGAGGATTTTCAGTCCTCTGCTCTACCGACTGAGCTAAAGAGCCACTTCCCATATGGGGATTTTACCTAATAACGGGTTCGCTTAAGTTAGTCAACTATCTTTCCCATGTTCAGCGGGATCGGTAAAAAATTTTGTGCAAACTACCGCGCAAGGCTTACCAAACTGTGGGCTGCTCCGCGCTGCCCACGCCGCTAAAAACTGAATCCACAGGTGAAATCGTCACGGCGTCTTCGGCAATCTTGAGCTTCGTATTGCCTATGACTTTGTCCTCGTCGAGAAGCTCCTTGGGTTTTTCTCCGTCGTATTTGACGGACGACTCCTCGTCGGCCACGAGTTGTTTTTTCAGACCCTGGGCATCCTGGGTGATCATCACGATTTGCAGATTTTTTGCCGAAAAATGCCGCTTGATGGCACGGTTTACGTCGCTGAGCTTAAGCTTGACAAGCTGGGTGCGCATAAAATTGGTGTATTCGTCGGTGCCGAACCATACCGAATCGAGGGCCGACCCGAGCTGTTGGTCCTGGGTGGCAGTTTTGATCACGACATTCTTTTGCAGGAAATCGCGCGTTTTGGTGAATTCAGCCTCGGTCAGACCGTTCTTGATCAGCTTGTCGAGTTCGTAAAGGGCAATCCTTAGTGCATGGTGGGCATTCTCTGGCACGACCGGCCTGATCCAGACCTCAAAAAGTTGGGCAGTTCGGGCGCGGTTAGGTTTTGGTGCAAACATATACATGCCGCCCGGGAACGCTTCGATATAGGCATAGTCGCCATAGTTTAGGCCACGGACTTCTCGAATTCTGTCATAGAGATGAGACATCGAGCTGCGATGCTCGCCCAGCCACGATCGAGCAAGCCACAAGGCGACAAAATCAGGATGGGATCTTGTGACCTTGATCGGCAGACCAAAAGATATGGCGGTCGCTCGCGTGTTTTTTTCGATAATATTCACGGCGAGACCATCGGGCATTCTGCCCTTTAGGCCCTTGATTTGGGGCAAGGGAGCTGCGCTTGGAAGAGTGCCGAGGCGGTTTTTGAGATCCGCCGCAACCCTATCAGCATTCTGACCATTGACGCCGATAATAAGGCTTCCCGTGGTGTAGGCCTTAGCAACAAAACTCTTTACGTCCTCAATCGTGATTTTTTCCAGGGACTGAATCGTTCCGATCGTGGGATGCCCATAGGGGGTGCCTGCAAAAACCAATTCCTGCAGGCGCTCTTTCGCCAGTTCTTCCTCGTTGTTGTTTCGCAGATTGATTTTGAGACTTGTCAGGTGATCGGATTTCAGTCGTTCGAAGTCATCGGTGCGAAAACCTGGCTCGAGAAGACTGGGGATAAAAAGATCGAGAACCTTGGTCAAATGGTCCTTATTGGAGCGGATGGTAAACGTGGTCATTTCTTTATCGACCTGGGACGTAAAAGTAGCTGCCGTAGGGAAGGCTGCTTTTTGGATTTCGTCATATTTGTAAAGTGCCGAACCCGCGTCGGCAATCATCTCAGCGGAAAGTGCCGCCAGTCCTTCTTTGCCGACAGGATCATGGGCAGAGCCTACGGCAAAGAGAAGCTTGATGTGTTCTTCGGGGATCGAATTCTTCTGAACGACGGTTTTAATATCGGAGCCGTTGCCCGATGGGGGAAAAAAGCTCGCAAGCTTTGGTGATTCACCCATTGCATCGGGAAGGGGGTCGTGGGCAAGCGAGGTTATAATCAAATTCTTGTCGGTTATAAATTTTTCCGCCGCTTTTTGGATATCTTCGGGTGTTATGGTTTCAACATAGGTGAAATAGCTGTTGAGGGTATCGAATCGCCGCTCGTAGCGCACAAATCTGGCGAGTATCGACGCGATGCTTTCGGTGTTATCAAACGCGCTTGAAAAACTATAGCGTGCATTGGACCTTACGGCCGACAGCCGGTCTGTGGTCACGGTCTTGGTCGTGGCTAGAGCCAGAGTCTTCATGATCTCGTCTCGAACATACACCGTGTCCTTTGGATCTTTGATCACAGCATAGACCGAAAAAATATCCGGATCCTGTGAATCGGAGTTACCTATCATGAGTCGGCTAACTTTCTGCTCATCGATCACAAGTTTTTTGTAAATATCCGAAGTCTCGCCAAAGGAGATGTCGAGAAGAAGATTGAGAGCACCGTAGTCGCGGTCAACGGTCGAAAACCCCGGCCCACGAAAACCTACGAGCACCTGGGGCAAAGTCGGGCTCGGCCATGGGACATGAGCTGTAACGACTGCCTGCGCAGGTGGCTCAACGGGGATCTGGGATTTGAAATTACCGTGCTTCCAGCCGCTCCAGTATTTTTCGACGAGGCTCAGGACGTTGGTCGCCTCGACATCGCCAGCGACGATGATCGTGGTGTTTTCGGGTCGATACCATCGGTCAAAAAATACTTTAGAGTAGGCGTATTGATTAGGCATATCTTCGATATCTTTGATAAAGCCCATGGTCGTGTGCTTGTAGGTATGGGTAGTGAAAGCCTTGTCTTGAGTAACCTCAGCGAGTTTGTAACCCGGGTTGGCGCTGTTCTTGTTGTATTCGCCAAGGACAGCGCGCGCCTCGGTTTTGAACGCGGATTCGGAATAGTCGAGGTTTTGAAACCGGTCAGATTCTAGTTTGAGCATGGTTTCAAGATTTTCTTTGGCAAAGGTCGTGTGATAGTTGGTGTAGTCGCCAGAGGTGTACGCATTCTGCTCGGCACCCATCTTGGATAGCTCGGATTGGTATTGTTCAGGTGAAACAGTCTTGGTCCCTCTGAACATCATGTGCTCAAAGAAATGGGCAAAACCGGTCTTACCAGGCTCAACTTCGTTGCGCGAGCCAGTTTGAACTGGAATCTGAAGCGACACGATATTGGGAAAACCCGTGGGAACAACAATCACTTTGAGGCCATTGGGGAGGGTTTTTTCGGTTACCTCAAACGGCATGATATCGGAGTTTTTTGTTGCCGTCACTTTGTGCACTCCGGCAGCGAAGGACATCGAGGATAACCCGAGTGTCGTGAGTAAAACAATGAGTCGCATAAGCCAACCTCTACAAAATAAGTGAACCACTCAATTACCCCAACAAGAGATCATATGTTGATCGGATTGCCTAGCATTTTGCGCAGTACGCCCTGCAAAAACCGTCGAACTGGTGTGAGACGACTGTAGCGTGCACCTTAGCTTAGCCTTAATCTCCTGGGATCTGGCAAAGTGTTATGGACGTCTCTTTATCAAGGTTAGTGGCTTGATAGCATGTCCAGGGGTTATAGGCACCAGTATGAGCCCCTTTGCATAACCGAATCGAGTCTTCCTTATTCAAATTCGTAGCCTGGTAGCACTTCCACGCAAGGATTTCGCCACCCTGACACAGATTTATTGAATCTTCTTTGCCTAAGTTAGTCGCTTGGTAGCAGGCCCACGGGTTGCCAGTATTTGCGTTGGCTCCTTTACATAATCGAATCGAGTCTTCTCCACATTGATGTTGAAATTTTGTCAACTTGGTTAATTTGCGGATGGAATCTTTCGGAGACTTAGACATTCGTCTGAAGAGGGAACCTTTGAATCCTCGCCATAGCACCGCAACGACTGTGACTCGAAACGATCAACTCATTGGCTAAATGAAACTCTGGAGCTTTCCATGCATCCTAACGTTGGCGAACCATATTTTGGGGCTTTGTCCAAAAAGTGGTACCGATTGTAGAATCCCCCTAAAAAAAGCTAACCATGTTCTGGGAAATTGTATCTAGAATCTGACCAAGTTGCAGCCAGGGGAGTTCCGTCGCATCAGTGACTTACAGGTCGGGCAAATAATTTTGTTGGATAATACATCGTAATGGCTATGTTTAATTGACATACCTTCCGAGAGGGAGGCCAATTGGGATGTAACATTTTGTATTTATTGTCGCAGGTGCGAAACCGGCGGAGACCTGTCCTGGGCCGAGAAGCGACAAAGGATATCCTTCAGTAATTTCCATATGTTACCTGGGGATATTCCTCCTCGAGGTGACTTTATGAATGACAAACCAAAATACATTGAATGGCTTAAGACCGAGCTGGCTGCGCGTTTGTTTCTCCTCTTTGATTAACGATTTACTATTTTTGAAACCGTTCACACCAACCAGGTCTCGCTGAAACGAAATTAGATTGAAGGCACTTATTAAACAATAAAAGTTGACGTCGGATCAGAAATCATGTTGACACTTGTCAACGCAATTGAATTGGGATCGTTGGGTCATTATGGGAAAGATCAATCGTCAAAGCAGCTTGCAATTTTCGACCGATAAAAAATCAGGAAGGCAGGTGCTGCCGATCGATGCTGAGCTTGCGGCCATCGTCGCGGCGGTAACATCGCAAGGGAGCGAAGGTCTTATCCTGCGCGCGGCGCCTGGGACCGGTAAAACAACCCGCGTGCCGCCCGCGTTAGCTAAGGTCTTGGGCGGACTGGTGGTGGTGCTGGAACCACGTAGGCTTGCTGCGCGTTCAGCCGCTGCGCGGGTCGCCGAAGAAGAAGGCTGGGTTCTCGGGCAAGAGGTCGGCTTTGCCATGCGGCACGAGCGCGCCTTTGGGGCGAATACTCAGATTCTTTATATGACCGAAGGGATGTTTGCCTTTTTTTATGCAGATGAACCATGGCGCAGAAGCCTTAAAGCTGTCGTTTTTGACGAGTTTCACGAGCGGCACAGCGAGGGAGACTACGCGTTTGCTCTGTGTCGCGCGTCACGTGATCAGGGTCTGCGGATTGTCCTGATGTCGGCGACTCTAGACGATGCCGATTTGCTCCTCAAACTGCCGGACTTCACGGTTCTTGATGTGCCCGGGATACGTTATTCGGTGGCGATTGAATATTTTCCGAGGTCAAATTCGGATTTGCTGATTCGATCTGTCGAGACCGCTGTCCGCAAGATGCTGGAAGACTCCCGTTGTCCCGGTGATATTCTGGTATTTGTCAATGGAATAGCCGAGATCAGGACGCTTGCGAGCCTTAATTGGTCAGAGGTTCAGGTGTTGCCTTTGGCTGGTGAGCTTGCCATGAGCGAGCAGCAGAGAGTTTTTACCCCCAGCACCAAGCGCAGGATCATTTTTGCCACCAACATTGCGGAAACGTCAATTACGATCCCGGGGGTTACCGGTGTTATCGACTGCGGCACCGCCAAGGGCCCGCGTTTCAATCCATTGAGCGGCCTGACGAGGCTTGAGGTGCAGCGTGTTAGTGCCAGCTCATGCGTCCAGAGACAAGGTCGCGCCGGCCGGATTGGGCCAGGAGTATGCTATCGGCTTTACAGCGAGCAGGATTTTTTAGGAAGGCCAGGGAGTTTTCCACCTGAAATTCTCCGCTTGAATTTTTCACGTCTGATGCTGACCATCCTTAATTCCGGTAAGGACCCAGAGAATCTGCCTTGGGTTGATCCCCCCACTCCTGAAGCCTTAGCTGATGCACGCCTTGAACTTGAACTCTTGGCTCTAGTTGATGAAACAGGGGTGACCGCACTGGGGCGCGAGGCAGCCAAGCTTCCCCTAGATCCACGCGTCGCATTAGTCTGTCTTGCCGGTGATAAAGACAATCTACCGTGGGCGGCGTTGACCTCGGCGATCCTCGATAGTGAAGCCGGAACGGGCCAGTCCTGGAATCTGCTTGATGTGATATTGGGCTCTTCACAAACTCGACTCGACCGATTACCACCCGAGTGGTTGCGCAATTTCAAGCAAATTATGCGGCTAACCGGTAATCCAAGCGAACCTGAAATCCTTTTGAAAACTAAGCCTGACATGGATGACATCAAGGAACGGCTCCTGCGTGCGTTTAACGACCGCGTCGCGATGAGGCAAAGCGGTGCACGGGTTCGCGATGCTTCGTATCACCTGTGCATGGGCCGCGATGCCAAATTAAGTATCAGCGAGAACGAGGAGGCACCTCAATGGCTGCTAGTCCTAGATGCGATCGAACACGAGAAGCGCGGCAAGATCTATTTAGGGATGCCGATCATTGAATCCGATTTCGCAAGATCCGAATTTAGGCTCTACCGGAAAGAGCGCGAGCTAATATGGGATGACAAAAAGCAGGGCCCCATAGCCGCCATGAGGAGCTACTATGGCAAGATAAGGCTTGGCATTACCCCCCTGCCACGCGATGAGAACGATGCTGCCGCGCTATCTGCGATGTTGGAGGCTAAGTTGCTCGCTGATTGGCCCGCAGCCTTTGGCTCTCAGACGCCCATCGATATCTATCACCATAGGATAAAAATAGCCGAGCAAGCTGGAGGAACTCCGTTGCCTCTCATGCTTTCAGGTGAAGTTCTTAGGATCCTTGTGGCGACGATGTGCGACGGTGCCACAAACCTGCGCGAAATTACAGCCAAACCGCTTTCGTCTTGGATCGATGAGCAACTTTCGTTCATGGAAGCCCAAACATTGGCCACCTTTGCGCCACTTGAATTCAAACTTCCACGCGGCCGCATGATCCCAATTCACTACGAAGACCTTCACGCGCCATGGATTGAAGGCAGGGTGCAGGACTTTTTCGGACTCAAAGTCCATCCCACTGTGGGGCGGGGTCAAGTTGTCCTTGTGGTGAAATTATTAGCACCGAACGGGCGCCCCGTTCAGGTGACAGGTGACTTGGTGCAGTTCTGGCGAACGTCCTACCCAGAAGTTCGTCGGGTCATGGCGGGACGCTATCCTAAGCATGCCTGGCCCATCGATCCCACAGCCGAGACCGAAAAATCCACTTGATGGTTTTCTAAGTATGCCATCATTTGTTATTAACTTAATAAAATCAAGATATTAAATAATCTATCTAGGATCATCGAGGCCGACGTGGCAAAAGTTGATTCACGGTTTTCATTTTTTACCCAACTTTGGGGGCATTGTGAGGCAGGTAGTTCAAGTTCTGATCACGATTGTGGTTACCTTTATCGTTTCACTTTTCATGTTCAACCCGATGGCCAAGCACGATGCCTTTCCGCGCGATATCCCCTGGTTTTCGCTGATGGGAACAGATTCCCCGGAATACTCCAAGGAACGACTTAAGGATCGGTGGACGATCGTGTATTTTGGTTATACAAGCTGCCCTGATCTCTGTCCAAACACGCTCGATACCGTAAAGAAAACCTTCGACAAGCTGGCGAAGGTAGGTCCTCATGTCAAAGACCTGCAGTTTCTCTTTGTTTCGGTGGATCCAGAACGCGACAGCGTTGAAAAAATCAAAGCGTATTTGGATTTCTATGACCCCTCATTCAAAGGGGCCACGGGAGCGATGCCTGTACTTAAGGAGCTGCTAGGGTCGGTCGATTCAGACAATCTGGTGGATCGGGGCAACGGTGAGAATTATACAGTTTACCATCCCACCAATCTCTATGTGTTTGATCCCAAGGCTCGGTGGGCAGGAAAAATTGCGGAACCCTTGGGCGAGGATCAAATAATAGACTCCCTAATGAAAATGGTTTTAGCGTATAATTAGTCGCTGGCGCTAAAAGCGCCAGCGACGTGTCCTGAGGAGTGAAACGACGAAGGATCACCCTCCCGCCAGCCAGGCCTCTGCACGGCGCTTAC
This sequence comes from uncultured Oligoflexales bacterium, assembly GCA_964582405.1. GTDB lineage: Bacteria > Bdellovibrionota_B > Oligoflexia > Oligoflexales > Oligoflexaceae > CAZOSN01. The sequence goes on from CAZOSN010000148.1 coordinate 8,801, forward strand.
GACCATTGCAATCCCTGGAGCATGCATGCATTTTCCTGCTCTAATTCTTGATCTTGCTGTCATTCTCGGAGTCGCGGCGGTTGTGACCTTTGTGTTTCGGCGGATCAAGCAGCCGGTTGTACTTGGCTATATCGCTTCTGGTGTTCTCGTCGGCAAGCACTCGCCAGCATTGTTTTCCGTGACAGACACTGCGAGTATCCGCACATGGGCCGAACTGGGCGTCATATTCCTGATGTTTGCACTGGGACTGGAGTTCAGTTTTAGGCGCCTTGCTCGTGTTGGCATATCCGCGGTGGCGACCACAATGGTGCAGATTCTCGGCATGATGACGTTGGGGATCACCACAGCGCGGATCCTAAATCTAACGAGCATGGATCAAGTCTTCCTCGGATGCATGATATCGATTTCTTCGACCACGATTATCTTGAAGGCATTTGACGAACTTCGTCTGAAGTCAAAGAAATTTGCTGAGCTAGTCTTCGGTATTTTGATCGTCGAAGATTTGGCGGCTATTTTGATGTTGGTAGCCCTAACCAACTTTGCCACGACAGCAACGATCGGAAGCATGGCCTTGGTGGCTGCTTTTGCCAAACTAGCCTTAGTGATCGGTGCTTGGTTTGTGATTGGGATGTTCGTGGTTCCTAGATTTGTCAAGGTTGTTGGAATTCATGGCACCGATGAAATGCTTACCGTGGTATCGATAGCTCTTTGCTTAGCACTCGTGGCGCTTGCGGTTTATTTTCAATATTCGGTCGCGCTGGGAGCCTTTATTATGGGCTCGATCTTAGCCGAAAGCACGGAAGCAAAGCGGATTGAGCACCTGGTCGGGCCACTCAAGGATATTTTTGGAGCGGTGTTTTTCATTTCGGTTGGGATGCTGCTTGAACCGGCAATCATCATGAGCCATTTTGGATCGGTAATTCTGATCTCGGCGATAATCATTTGCGGCAATGTTACTTTTGTTACCTTGGGCTCGCTCGCTACGGGGCAATCGGTACGGAGCTCGGTCCAAACTGGATTTAGCATGGCGCAAATTGGTGAATTTTCGTTCATCATCGCGGCACTCGGAGCGAATTTTGGAGTGATCAGTGCGGAGCTTTATCCAATCATTGTCGCGGCCTCTCTTATCACGACGTTTACAACGCCTTATTTGATTAAGTTCAGTTTTAGAGCGGCGCTCGTGATCGAAAATAAGTTGCCAAGAAAGATGCGCGATGCCCTTGAGAGCTATGGTGTCTGGATCCAGAGACGGTTTGATCATTCGAGGCGCCATAGCCGACGCCTTGTGCAGGGTATTATCAAGTGGCTTATGAATGCCGTTGTGGTAGCGTCCGTATTTATAATTGCCGCCAATCGGTTGGTGCCATGGATGCATCGATACGTCGGAGATCTTACGACCGCACTTTGGCTGTCGTGGGTGGTGGCGTTCGTGGTGTCGGCGCCCTGCATATGGGCTATGTTGTTCGCATTCCGCAACGATCGCAAATCTGAACGAGCAGATTTTTACCCGCGTGGCGGGAGAATCATTGCGAGCAGGATCGTCACTGTTGGTCTTATCGGTGGACTCAGCATTGAATATTTTCCAGCTTTGATTACCTTAACCGTGACATTGGTGATCTGTGGAGTGATATTTTGGATTTTTAGAGGTCAGATTGAGAACTATTACCGATGGATTGAAGTCAATTTTCGTTCCGGTTTTGAGCCTCATGACCGATCTTCACCGCGCCATCAGCATCTTGCACCCTGGGACGCTCACTTGGTTGAGGTCAATGTGCCCCCCGGGTGTTTTCTCGTTGGTCTCAGTTTGATCGATTTGAAGATTAGAGAAAAGTTTGGGCTTAACATTGTAGTCTTAGTTCGAGGAGATCAAAACATCGTGGCTCCCAAGGCGCGCGAGGTTATCTATCCCGGCGACAAGCTGCTTTGCTTTGGTACCGATGCCGAAATTGAGCGTTTTCGAGACGCAATTGAGGCTGGCATCAAGCCAACCGATCACTCGCAAAATCACAAAGACTACAGCATTAGGCGTTTCAAAATCTCGGTTGGATCACGGTGCGAGGGAATGGATATCCGAAGTTCGGGTTTTCACGAGACGTATGATTGCATTGTTGTAGGTTTGGAGCGTGGGGGGGAGCGTATCCGCAGCCCTCGTTCCGATACGGTGCTCTCGAAGGGCGATATCCTCTGGATGGTCGGAGCAAACTCCAAACTCGACAATTTATCGCAGGTATTCTTGTAGGAGGCATTCGGTGCGGTGGTTTAATGTGGCAGTCTGTACTTTGGTATTTGCTCTCGTGTTCTTAGCTTTCTGGTACACCAGACACTCGGAGAAAACTGCGACGGAGGTCAAGGCCGTGGTCGAGGCAGCGCCCGAGCACAAACACGCTCACTCTGCCCCTGTTTTAACGCCATCAGCAGTACCTCTCAGTAATCCGACTCCTGCAGCAAAAATCAAGTCCGATCCTGTTCTTGAAGCGCTGAAAGAGATGCCGTCCGTAGCAGAAGTCCAAGAAAGTTTGCCGAAGGATCAACCTGTTCATGGCCACCCAGATGCCGTGATCAAAGCTGCAGCATTGCTTGGCGATATCAAAGCCCGATTGACGCAAGATCCAGAATACAAAACTGAGGCGCTAACGTTCTACAATCAATGCGCCCTCAATCATGATTGGCTAGAATCCGTACGCGCTCTTTGTGTCGCAAACCTTGATGAGATTGACCACGAGGCATTTTTAAGCATCGAGGATCAAATCCCAAGCAGGGTAAAAGAAATTGCCGCGTCTTTGAACCGATAGAGTCAATTAGTGGCAGCTTGTTCGATTGAGCCATCACAGCAGCAAATATCCCAAAAAATAATGTGTGTTTAGATCGATAAGGCAAGTAAACCGCCC
>CAZOSN010000149.1:0-11614 GCA_964582405.1 uncultured Oligoflexales bacterium
CGGTCTGCTACACCGACTTCATAGCGTTCACGAACTTTTCGTAATCCGTATTAGTTGGCACGGAGGTATATTTCGGCCGAGATGTGATGACCCAGGCATCGACGGGACAGATCACCTTAACAGGTAAGATCGACTCAGCACTCAAAGGAAACGAACGCGTGCTTGTGCTCATGAATGCGCAAGTTCAAGACGATCCGCATCAATCCTGATACGACGCTTCGATGGAGGTCTTGCTTAACGTCCCAGCTCGTTCAAGGAGACCAGGTAGCGCGGCCTTCCGGGCTTGGTCATCGAGATTTGCCAGGTAGCTGATAGCATAGCTTTTGACGAAATCAGCGGCTGTGAGCGGTTTGATGATGGAGTCTTTTTCCAGTTTTTTCAAATAATCAATTTTGCCCAATTCATCCAGCGGACCAAACTCCGGACTTGCGGCAAGATGCATGGTAAGAATCCCAGTATAAATGGCTGCCAAGGCTGGCCAGCTAAGCATGTGGTCTTCTTCCAGCTTACGCAAAGCCTTGAGTTTGGCGATGGGATCGGCCGATGCCATATCCTTGGCTTCGGCAAGAAACTGAACTGCCAGCGTGCGTTCTAAAGGGTATGCGGTCGGAAGTGCTGAGTATTTGGTTCGCAGCGATTTATAGGTGCTAAGCCGGTCATCAATAGCCCTTCGTCCATTGAGCTCCTGCCAAAAAAGACGGATCGCAAGCCCGGACAGGAGTGACGGTCTTGTGACTTTTTTAGTGGCGATTAATTCATTGAGATACTGAAGTTTTTCCGTGGTGCTTTTCTTCTGAAAAACCGGGTCAGCTATGATCGCTTTGGGGGTGATCGTTTCGGCTGCATGAGCTAGAACGGGTAAGCATAGGGTCGCCACGACTAGAAAACTTTGCCACATGAAAGAATCTCCTCAGTACACAGTTATGCCGTTGGTGCGAGCGCCTCACGCCACAGCTTGTTGAAGCCCGAACGCATCATGTGGCTTCCGGGAAAAACATGCAGATCGCTCTTAAAATGCCGTGCCAGTATTTCTGAATGCTTGATCCCCGTGATCGCATCTGCTTCGGCCGCAAAAATCTTCATTTTGGATCCATCAAACTGTGGCGTGTAGCTTAACGGGTTGACGAGCCGAAACAGGTTTTTGATCAGATCGGCCTGAATAAGGGATTCGTCCGGTGTTTGGCCCAGACGATTTTGCCGAAGGGGAAGTTCGGTAAGGCAGCCCATAGGGATTACCGGGAGAAATTTGGAGTGCTCGGCATCGAGCGCCGAAATCAGCGCCGTGCAGTAACCACCTAAGCTCATGCCTGCAACGGCAACCTCCCGATGACCCATTCCCATCAATGAGGCCTTAAGCGACTGGTAGTCGAAATAAGTCTGCCGCAAGGCTTCGATCGTAAACCGAGGATCAGCGGAGGGAAACCTTGGTGCCTTAAACCGGCGATTTTTCTCTTTGCGGTAGGAATGATAAGGAAGCACCATGATAGCAACGTCAAACCCCTGATTCAATGCCTCGGTGATCGGCCAAGCCCGTTCTTCGATCTGAAAATAGCCCCCATAGTAGCCATGCAGGCAAATCAGTACCGGCTTGGTCTTGTGCGGATCCAATTGGTAAAGTCTCGCGTAGGCATGATGATTTTCCTGAACGCGAAAAAATTTTTCCCGAAATGTCGTCATGGCATCAACGCCACACCCAGCCATCGCTCTGGTGAGGTGATGATCCTTCCAATAGGGCTCATAAAAGCTTGGCCAGGTCAAGTCTTTGCTGTGCCAACCCTTAGCGGGGGATTTTCCCGAAACCACTTTGGCGATAGGTTGTCCTTTGCAAAAGAATGCGCGGTTCTTGTCTTCGCTATCCGCAAAAGCATAGGCTTCGCAAAGATCCCTGAGTACCTGAACACGCTCGTTGTGGCTAAGGTTTTCAGGTGCCGATCTCTTGCGGATGAATGCAGGCGGTTTCAGCAGCAGGTTGAATACGGTCTCGTCAGTCTTTTGAAGTAATTTGTGTCTGGCCAGTCGCCACGACCTGTGAAGAGATTGTTTTAGAAGCTTGGCCATAGAAATCAACACCTCCCAGGCGATGACACGACCCAGTCACGGAAAACTTTTTCGCAGATCTGAACTATTTCACAATACAATATTATCAAAATTTGAATTCATTGGCTCACCCCTGGGGCAATTGCTGCCTATCAGGATATCAAAGCCTATTTTGACCTGAGAGCTTATCTCAAGATTGGTAGAAAGGGCTTAGCTTTTACGCCCCGGGCGGATTCCCAGTATTCATTCTCCGGAATATTGAACACCTTCATAAGGCTTACGCCAAGCTCCTGGTAGGACAGGTAGTCCTCTATATGGAACTCATGAGGCAATTCGTTGCGCGGTAAGCCCGTTGATTTATCGATCACACGGCCCATCGTCGATACTTTTTGTGCATCCAAGGCCAAGTGAACGGGTGATAAGGTCTCGGATTCATGACGGAAGTCGCTTCCGCCAAAAATAAGGCCGGTCTTAATGCCTTTTCCCGCGAGCACGACTGTGTTGGAAAGCGGGTTATGATCGGTCCCAGTCTGCTCATACGGCATATAGTACTGGCGCATGGTGCGCCCAAACTCCGATGAGACAGCAACAGTGGTTTGATCGAGGAGAGACTGATTTGTTGAATCAACCCCAGGTGTGCTACGGAGAAAATCGATCAGCTCATAAATGATCTTTGCAATTTTAGGGTAGGTTTCGGGCTGACTCGAAGCGGTGCCGGCATTGTGCGCGTCCAAACTTAAAAACGAATTGGCTAACAATGATCCTTGAATCATCACGCAACCCGTGATACCAACCCGAAATATTTGCTCGATCATCTTAAGTGTACTACTAAATGGCTCGTCGGGCGGAAGTTCGCCCAAATCGAGGTTGTGGAATCTCCGACCTAGGTCCGAGGCCTCCCAGACCCCGCTTTTCATCCGCCTTACTCCATAGCTCCAGGCCCCCTTGTCGCCCGAATCGTCGTGAGCAATTCGGGCATCGCGGTGGGCCCGCCCAAATTCGACGCCACGGGATGCGGCAGCCTTAAGCGACACATTATCTGCAATTGTCTTGGCCATGCTGGGGTTCAAAGCGATGGCGGTATCATGGTTGTTGACGTTCTCATAACCAACCGAGGTTGTGATGAGCGTGAGCGGCTTGTCGCTATCGGTCAGAGGCAAAAAAGATCTTCCACCGAACGGATTTCCGGTAAGAAGATAATTTGAATTTTGCTCATGGCCATCGAATCCTTTGGCCATAAGCACGCCATTGACAATGCTAAAATAATCCCGCAGTGGAGCTAAAGTTTCGAAGTAGGGACTTATAAGTGCCGTACCACCTCGGTTATCAGCCCAAGGCTTAGGTTCACCACCATAGGGATGAATAAGCTTGGCCTCGATCATGCTCTTTGGTCTGCCATCAAAGCTGCTGGCTGGATCCCAGCCCCCGTCAAATTTAACGAAAATCATGAAATGCGGGTCGCGCGGTTCAGAATACCCAAGACGCGGCAACAGGGTCAGCCCACAGGCACTAGTCATCAAAAGATCGCGGCGCGATAGCTCCATTCCAGGACCTCCTAATAGTCACCGTTCCAAAAGAAATGCGGGACTGCTCCACAGTCCGACCAACGTAGCCTGAATTCGGTCCATGCCATCAAGCGCCCAGAATTCCTCTCCTCCAAAAGTGTCCATAAAACTCTGGTAGTCATCGTAGGTTCCGTCTTGCGCCATCGTCTGATACCAAATTTCCTCCAGTATTTCCCTCCGCGCTCGCGGTTCGACTTCTGCGGTGCAGAGCGGCATCAGGGCAAGCTGAAAATCTTCTTTGAGGGGAAGCTTGTCTGATCCAAGGAATCCAAGGCGTCCAAGGTGTCCAAGGCGTCCAAGGCATAGAGTGCTGAATTTTTTTGCAATATTTTCTAAGACCATGGACCATACGAGCATATTAGCCCCTTGTGGAATGCCGTTAGAATAGACAACATCGGGCCCCTGCTGTTGGAACTGGCCTAATAGTGGCCGAATAGCCCTGGCATCATTACCCCAGGTAAAAGCAAGATAGGTGAATTCCGACGTATCGAATTCGTCGAGATAGCGCCGATGAAAGTCGCGATCGATCTGTTCTGCTCCGCGCAATTGTCCCATAGGAACGCCGTTTGATTTCGGCAGGCTCGGGTTTTCCTTTTGACTCCCGCACGATTGAAGAGCCAACGCCAGCAGGCCCATCCCCAGTGTTTTCATCATTGGCGGCTCCTTTGCAAAATTGGTCACTCGCTCAGCCATTTCACAAGCATGATCCGATCCTGATCGCTCATCTCGCGCTTTAGCGGCATGCGGAATTTAGGATCTCGGGACGTTAATCGCTCGCGCATCTCATCGCGAAAAGAGGGATCATCATACGGGAATTCCTCAATGCTATGACAGGAGGCGCAGCTTTTTGAAAGAATAGACCGAACAGGGCAGGGGACAGTGCTGGCCTCATCCACAACATCATAGCAAACCTTGGGATCTGGATTTGGTTCGCGGAACGTCTTTCCTGTCAAAAGCTTTTTGAGCGCATTTTTAAAGCCTAGGCCAGAGTACTGCTCTTTAGCCATCTCCGCCTCAACTTCGCTCAACCAAGCGCCGTCAAAAGCCTGGTCTTCGCTGATAAAATATTTTGCCATTTTTTGAACAAAGCAGCTTTTGACCTCAGGCGCACGCTTGAGTACGGTGAAAAGTTGGTCGAACGAGTCGCGGCTAAGGTCTGCATAATCATTTTTTGCAGGGTTGAGATTTGATCTAATATAACCGACGTTCCAGCCAGATGGTGAATGATCATCGCGCCAGGAATTGATATACGCCTTGTAAGACTCTTTGGAGAGGAACACACCATCATCAAAATAAATTGCCTGCGTGTCGAAAAAATTCGTTCCGCCCGATCCTCGGTTCATGAAAAATCCAGCCATCGGATCAAGCTTGTAATGACAGGCTTGGCAGCCTGGCTCCGAGGCATGTTTTCCTTCGGTGTGCAGCGATCGATCAGGTGACACAATATCAATCGGGGTGAGATCGTCGCATAGAAATGCATCCAACACATAGGCCGCGCGCCTTCTGCTAAAATTGGTACTCGAATTAGGCAGACCCTCTCTCCATTGCTCATCTCCAAAAAACTCAGGATGCAAGTCCAGGACTGGCTCGGTGGCATTGCTGACGGTAGCGATATCGTTGATACGCCTAGGGAGGTAAGCGGGGAGATCATAGGCTGTGGCTAGATTCGCCAATTTTTCATGCACGGCGATTGTCTTCTTTACCCCCTCACGGATCTTGGAGAGCTCGACCAAATCCGGCTGAAAAAAACAATTCAATATCACGGGTAATATCGAACTACCCATTGGATTGAAGGAATCAATCTCCAATCCATAATCAGTAAAATTAGTCAATTCGCTAAATCTCAGACATCCAACCTCCCGCGCTTCGTCAGGAGGCAAATCATCAAGAACCGCCAATGTCTCATGGGCAAAGTCGAGATACCACGCCTTGAGCATCTGGCGGGCCTCGTCGCGGGTTAAGGTGGCACTATCGGCATCGGGAAACCTAGCGCTCAAGTATGGTTCACTCGACGGTTCTATAAACGCCTCTGTCGTGGGCTCCCATGCCGCAAAAATTCCCGTGTTATTGAAGACGGCCCGCGAAAGCCTCAGGGGGAAGGTATTTGAGGTTCTGTAGACTTTGTATTCAAAGCCCGAGGGAGGGCTGCTCCCTGATGGTGAGTCCTTGAAGTGTGGATAGAAATACCGTCGCTCCCGTGATGGCCGTGTGTTCATCTTGAGATAATAGAAGCCAAAATCCACAACCCGATCGTAGAACGCACCATTTGCCATAAGGCGGTCGATGACTTCGTCCGGCGTCAATTTCATAAACTCGTTAAGCTCATCCCGAGTCAAATCACGCGCATTGAGGACTTTAGCAGCCTTGGCTAGGAAGCGTTTTTTCTCCCAATCTGTTGGACCAACTTGCGCTGCGCGCGCGGTCCCAACCAGTCCAACTATAAAAGCAAGGATCGTCGCACGAAATCTACGCACGCCCATGGCTACTCCTCAAACAGAGAAATGCGGATATTGCGATGTTTCTGGTAAACTGTATGAAATTATATTGGAAATAGAATGGTGCAGCAAGGTACCTGCAGGGCGCCCCCATGAAATTTTAATTTTTTCAAAATCTGGTTTGGCCGCCCCAGCGTCTGGCTACATCTGGCGATCTTGGACCAAATCATAGGTGATGTCAGGGTTGAGGCCAATCGGCCAATAGATGGTCGCAAAGGGTGGCCAGAATATGGAAACCGTGCGAAATACCACGCGCAGGCGCCCCGACTTCACGATCTTGCCATCTTTTACCAGCTCATACTTAGCGCCGCCATGTGGGGCAATGCCGGCTGCGGTCCAAAACATCGGCTTCATCTCAACTCTACCATTCGGACCTACGGCGACGTCACGCTCATGGATGCGAAGCTGGGTGCCCTCTGGAATAATAAAATGGCCTGAAGTGGAGCAAGACACGACCATGGCAGCGAAAGCAAATGGAAAAAAGAGGCGTTTTATCATTGCTTAGAATTCCTATGGGAGCGGTTGAAGTTATTCTTTCTTCCCCAATATCTTGGGCCCTGTTTTATCAGGCGAAGTCGGATGGTATTCACCGTGGATACCCTAGGTCAAGCTTTATTTGAATTTGGCAGGTTTTGAGTGGAATTGGCGACGGGATCCTAGACTGGGTCAAGCATCCCGCCTCCTATTCATTTAAAAAATTGGATCTTCAACTTCGACGCACTCCGAAATTTTGCAGTCGTCTGGATTCAAGCCAGCTTCGGCAGCTCGCTCCTGACAAGTGCTGAGCGCTTTGTGCACAGCAACCCAACGCCAGCCGATCTCGGTTGCCGATACAACTGCTGTACCTTCGTCATTCTTGATCTCTGCGGTGCATTCCTGCTCGACGCTACCAAAGGCGTGACCTGCGGTAAAACTGGCTGCTGCTAAGGCGATAGACATTAATTTTTTCATGCAACGATCTCCCTTTTTTAAAAAAGCGCTAATGAATCTCCCTTGTAGTCCGGCCATATCCCGCTCTGGGGTAAAATGTCAAAGTTATTTAGTTTAACAACAATTTTTTTTGTTACAGCCAAGCCGCACTCAAAGAACAAATTTAGTTTTTCTGCATTCTTAGCCGCCTGGCCAAGTGGTTATACTTAGATAAATTTAATTTGGCTTCTTTTTGGGGGTAACCATGCAAAAGGCGTTTTTCGGCCTAATTTTGTCATTTTCGGCGTCCCAGGCTTGGGCCTTTGGCCTACCATTGCCTAAAGGCGATGAAAAATTATCTGAACATCCAAATTTTACGGCAGGTTATGACTTCACCGGCATCGTCTCCGCCTCAAATTGCAGTGGTAGCTTGATAAAATTTGACGACAGCGAACCCTCCGACCTGGCGCTCGTGCTGACCAATGGCCACTGTTATAGCATGATGAATCCAGGCAAAGCTGTTGCCGGACTTCCATCAACGCGGAGCTTCACCCTGCTTACGGCCTCCGGTGGGCGGGCAGGTACAGTTCAGTCGCAGAAGCTAGTCTATGCAACCATGACCGATACCGACATCGCGATCTATCAACTCAACCAAACCTACAGCCAAATTTGGGACAATTTCAAAATCGAAGCTCTGACCCTAGCGCGCGATGTCCCCGAGATGGGCGATGCGATCGATGTGGTATCGGGCTACTGGAAGCGTGGTTTTACCTGCAGCGTCGAGTTTGTGACTTACAAGCTCAAGGAAGGCGACTGGTATTTCAAGAATTCGTTGCGCTATTCAAGACCAGGATGCGAAACCTACGGTGGAACCTCGGGGTCGCCTGTCATTGCTTCGGGGACCAAAACCGTGATCGCCATCAATAACACCGGAAATGAAAGCGGTTACAAGTGTACGGTGAATAACCCCTGCGAAATCGACGAACAAGGTAACATCACTTACCAGCGCGGCTATAGCTATGGTCAGCAAACTGCTTCGATCTACACCTGCCGCGATGAAAACCGACTGATTGATCCAAGTGTACAAGGATGCATTTTGCCAAGGCCGTGATACTTTGATTGCCCGTTTTTAGGTTGGGGACCCGATGATGGGCCCCCAACCCTGTCGTTAACAAAATCATGGCCTATTGAGTAACTGGCAAAACGCAGCAAAAACGAAGCATTCTGAAATCGTCGGATTCGTGACCAAAATCATCCTTTCCAAGATGAACGCAATAGAATTTTGGAATATTTGTTCGTTCGCGAAAGTATAGGTTCAGACCAAAGCCTGTCCACGTGCAGACGACAAAAATTGATCGTCGCTGAAAATGCATTCCCCGCCGAGCCAGGTAGCCGATACAAGTCCTTTTACAAGTTTGCCTTTGTAAGGTGATTCCTGATGCCGATGGAAAATTGGTCTTTCACCGATTCGCCAAGCTTTGGCATCGTCCCAGATGCATAGATCGGCATCATAGCCTGGAGCGATCTGGCCTTTTTGGTGATCCATTCCCATCAGGTTTGCAGCGCCCTTCGCAAGAATCTTTGCAATCTGCTCCAGACCAAACCCTCGCTCCAAAGCAGCGTTTCCGACAAGCGGCAGCAGGAACTGCAGCGAGGCGATGCCACCCCAGGCTTTTGCGAAATCACCTTCTTCCATTAACTTGAGACCTGGCGAGCAAGGAGAATGGTCAGACACCACAAAATCAATCGTTCCATCCCGAAGCGCCTCCCAGAGCATCGATTGATTTGCTTTTTCTCGGATTGGGGGACAGCACTTAAACAGAGTCTTACCATCGCCTATCTCCTCTTCGTTCAGCACAAGGTAATGCGGACAAGTCTCCACCGTAAACTTCAGCCCACGAGCCTTGGCGGCTCGGATCATAGGTAGAGCCTCGGCTGACGAAAGATGCACGATATGGATATGGGCACCCGTGGTTTCGGCAAGATCGATCATGATCGAGATGGCCCGGTTTTCCCAACGCTTTGGCCTTGAGGCCACAAATGCCGCGTAGCTCTTTGGCATTCCTGGGTGATCAGCCACCTCATCAAAGAGTTCGGCATGAATAAGATAGGGCTTGCCGTGACGGGCAAGATGGTGGCAGGCTTGCTCTAATTCCGCCACGGTCAAGGGGGGAAACTCCGCCAACCCTGAATCGATCATAAATGATTTCACACCCTTGATCGGGGATTTCAGGAATTTATCGAGATTTGCGATACTTGACGGAATCACGCCACCCCAAAATCCACAGTCGATGCTAAGCTTGCCTCTAAGAGATTCGAGTTTTATAGATAATGCGGCTTCGCTTACCGTAACAGGCGAGCAATTGAGTGGCATGTCGCACAGAGTTGTAATTCCTCCCGACGCCGCTGCCCTAGTCGCGGTTTCATAACCCTCCCATTCGGTACGGCCAGGTTCGTTGATATGAACATGCGTATCGACAAGACCTGGCAGCACAACCTTGTTGCCGTAGTCGGTGACGGCTCCTGAAAAACCTTCGGGCAATGCCGGAAGCACTTCTGCAATCTTTCCATGATCTATAAGAATCGCACCCGCGACAACCCCTGAAGGGGTGACTATGCGTTGCGCCAGAACTGCCTTCATACCATCTCCATCCAAAAATGATCCGACGATGCTGCACGAAAGACCGCAAAAGATCAATGATCAGAATCAGCCAGGGCGGAGCGGGGTGACCGCATTTGAATTAGGGTTCGGATCGATATGTTAAGATCCAAATGTCAACAGCCCCTAGAAGTCGTCATCCAGTTTTTGCTTTACACTTGTGGGGGTGGCAGATGGGCTGCCAACACCCAAAATCGTCCCTGACAGCCCACTAGATAGCATGATTGCAAGGTAGCAACTGGCCAATCTAACTTTTTCGCTCGCATACAAAAAGCCGGTCAAGTAGCATGACATCGATGTTCAGGAATTCGTTATATTGGGAACTGCAAATGATGACGGTTGATAAGCTTTTTCATCTTAGAAAAGTGAACAAACTTGCATGGATGTTTCTGCTATGGCTAGTCGCGACGCCCAGCACTGCGATTTCAGCAGCTATCGAAGCTTCTTTCCCTTGCAACCAAGCTCAAACCGATATCGATAGACTGATATGCAGCGACGCCGGCTTGGCTGCCAAAGATAGGGAGATGAGTCGCCTGTGGAAACAGGTTTATAAGCTCTATCCCCGATTTCTTGTCAACCAGCGTCATTGGCTAAAAGAACGAGATGAAGATCTAGAAAAATTAGCCGACCAATATCAAGATCGAAATGAACAGCTGAAGCAGTATCTAAACCCTATTAGCAAAGTGATACCGGATGAGCTTCTAGCAGAACATTGGTATGGGTACTTCGGAAAAGCCAAAGAAGCGCGGCTAGGCCAAGGTGTTGCTGTAACTAACTGCCAGGGCAAGACCTGTCTTTTGGAATACAGCGTGAATAACTTTCATTCCTGCTATACCAGAGGTTATTTGAACATCATTGATGCTCACGCGGCACAAGTGGTCGGCAGTAATGAAGGTGAATCTCGCTACAAAGATGGCTGCTATATGGATGTTGCGCTTGTTGATGATGTTCTGTGGATAGGTTCGCTTTCTGCAAGTTGTTCTGAAGATTGTGGAGCGAGAATTGGCAAGCTATCGTTGGCAAAATTCAAAAAATCCGGCAGTCCAGATATTTTCCAACGACACTCAAAAGAGCTTTTGGCCCAAGCCGCTCATTTTCTTACTCAAGACGAACAACAACTCCTCGATCAACGAGGTAAAACCTGTGCCTCCTTGAAGAATTTGGAAACAAAATATGACTGCAACTTTGCGCAGCTGAATATTTTAAAAGCAATTATTGAGGGGCATAATCTTATTGCCGAGACTTCCAGGGAGAGATCTTGGGATGCGGATAAAATCTTTTTCAAGCAGAATTTTGCCAAGCACTTTCACGACGGCGTCTACAATAACTCCAGCTTGCCAAAACCGATCGGCGAGTTTTTGGACAATCTGGTTGATCAACCTCCTGGTATTTTTCCTCAAGAATATATGGGGCAATTCTGGGATCTCTATCAACCCGATAACAAAGGGCAGACCCCCAGCGAAACGCTAGTACGAACGGTGTCTTATAAGGGATCGGCGTGGGATGCCTGTGCAAATAGTTTGGTACATTGGGATCAAGGGCGTGATTATTGGTTGGTACGTATCAAACGCGATCAGGTGCAAGTTCTTGGAACAAAACCGAGGATACCTTTACCGAGTGACGTATCAGCTCTAGTCAAAGATTTGAGCTCTTGCTACAAACTTCAACCGCCGGACAAAACGGCTGATGAACCTCTACCTCCCATCACTGGCGATAAAATCACCGGCAAAGGATGTTTTGGGGACGAAGCCACCCGTATGATTCGCCTTGCTCAGCAAATTCGGTCGGATAAAATCAGAGATTTTGCTGACCAGCTGGACCTTGCTGCCACGAACTGCAGGCATAACGGGCAGGCATTCAACTGAACAACCTCTACGCACCTATTACTGCATGATTATACGGATTACGAAAAGTTCGTGAACGAAATCTATCCTTTTGATAACGTTTGA
>CAZOSN010000150.1:0-7638 GCA_964582405.1 uncultured Oligoflexales bacterium
GTCGAGGTGATTCAAGAAAAGGATGCGCTTTATGCTAAGCCTGATTTTGGCGATGAAGATGGTGTGCGAGCGGCAGAGCTCGAGGCTGAATTTGCCGAACTCGAAGGCTGGGAGGCTGAATCAGAGGCCGCAGGACTGCTAAATGGCTTAGGTATAGAGCCCGTTCAGTTTCAAAAACTTGTGCGAGAGCTAAATGACGATGAGAAAGTCAAAGTCCTCCTCGCGCAGGCTTTGTTTGGCAAACCCGACCTGCTCCTCCTTGATGAACCCACCAACCACCTTGATACTCAGGCCATTGTCTGGCTTGAGAATTTTTTGCTGAATTTTAAAAATACCGTCATTGTGATTTCCCATGACCGGCACTTTCTTAACAAGATAGCGACACATATCGTGGATATCGATTTTCAAAAGATCACCATGTATGTAGGAAATTACGATTTTTGGAAACAATCCAGTGAGTTAGCTTTGAGGCTTCGGAGCAATCAGAATAAACGCACCGAGGAAAAAGCCAAAGAACTCGAAGCCTTTATCAGGCGATTTAGTGCCAATGCCTCAAAGTCAAGGCAGGCTACGTCGCGCCGAAAGCAGCTCGAAAAACTTACCCTGGAAGACATGCCGCTCTCGACCCGCAAGTATCCGCACATCGTTTTTGAGCAGGAGCGGGAGGCAGGCGACATACTCCTTCAGGTTAAGGACCTAAAGAAATCGGTCGCGGGCGAAACCATCATAGACCAGGTGAGTTTTGAGATAAATAAAGGAGATAAGGTCCTATTTGATGGCAAAGATGACAAAGCAGTGACAACTCTGTTTCAGCTTCTCATGGGAGAACTAGCTCCCGATTCTGGCACGATCAAATGGGGCGTAACAACCTCTCAAGCCTATCTGCCAAAGGATCAAAATCCCTATTTTCATCAAAGCGAACTGGATCTCATCGACTGGCTGCGCGAATACTCGGAAGACAAATCAGAGAACTTTATCCGAGGCTTTTTAGGTCGAATGTTATTTACTGGCGAGGAGAGCAAAAAGCATGCAAAGGTTCTTTCGGGAGGCGAACGTGTTCGATGCATGATCAGCCGGATGATGCTGAAAAAAGCCAATGTCTTGCTACTGGATGGTCCAACAAACCACCTTGACCTAGAGTCGATCACCTCGTTGAACAATGGGCTGATTCAATTCGCAGGAACAATCCTTTTTGCGACGCACGATCAGGAATTTGCCCAGTCTGTGGCAAGCCGCATCTTTGCATTTGATGGACCGCGTCTGTTTGAGTTTCAAGGAGGCTACGAAGAATTTGTTGGTACAATCGAAAGCGCCGAAGATTAAACGAGTTCTAAGTCATTGTCTCGTCTCGGGCGCGTTCTCGACAACAATTGGTGACTGATCTCTGACCTGCATGATCTGTGTTTCATGTATTCAAATTTGAGACATTGATTGATCAATTTCCTACAGCTATCTCCGTCTTCGGAACCCGCCAATTCCCGTTCAGCTTGCCGTCTGGCCGGCTAGACAATTATCGGCATATTCTTTGCTTACAAAGCTTTGAATATGATCAGGGTTGATACGCTAAGGAGTACGCTATGAGTGCATTGATTCAAGAGACTGCTATGGATACTGACCTGGTTCAATCGAAAAATGAATCTTTCTTCGATGATGAGTACCTCGACGTCCGCCGCGAAATTGTGTATGGACTCCATGTCATGAATACGAACAAGTGCAGGCTCTTGCGCAAACTCAAGAGGCTCGAGAGTTGCTGCGATGATGTGAAGTTGGCTGATGCCATTCGAACGGGCGTTGAGATTACCAACAAAGAGTACGAGCACTGCGAGCAGGTGTTGCAGGATGCCCGCATCCTAACTTTGCAGGGGCGACTAAAGGAAGCCCGCGACTGCATCGATAGATTGATTAAAAACGAAACGAAGTTTTTCGAACTCAGTCTTAAGAACCCATATGTTTTAGCTGATACTCTTTTGTAGGAATTTCGATGACAAAACAGGTATGGGTAGAGCTAGGTTCGACGTACAGGTTGCCTTCGTGCTTTTCGATGATGGATTTGGAAATGGATAAACCAAGTCCGGTACCTTTGCCGATCTCTTTTGAAGTGAAGAATGGCTCAAACATTTTCTGTGCGATTTCTGCCGGAATACCGTGCCCACAATCCGAAACCTTTATAAAATGAAAACCACCTCGTAGGCCGGCTTCGATCCTTATCCACTTGTCCGAGGTTGCCAAATCAGAAATTGCGTCAATGGCGTTGCCAATAAGATTAAGTAGGACCTGGGCAAATTGTACCCTTTCGATATAAATTTGTCTCCCGTGCTCAGGGACCTTGATATCGACTTCAACGCGGATGCCGGTTAGGATCATTTTCTCCCCACACAGGCTCACGGCTTCATCGATAACCTCTTTAATGCACTCGAGGTCTTTTGTGAAACTTGTCGATGTCCGCGACACGGTTCTCAATCCGTTGATAATTTTGGTAATTCTCGCGACGGTAGAGGTAATCAAGGCTGCTGCATCAGCGATCTCCTCGGCAGTCAGAGCCCGCTTCTCTGAAATCTTGGTTAGTATCCGCGCCCTAGCATCGATGATGGCAAGTGGGTTGTTGATCTCATGGGCAATACCGCCCGCCATGCGGCCCAGACTCGCAAATTTTTCTTGTTCGATCAATACCGCCTGAGCTTTCTGCAAGTTGTGCAAGGCTTCGCTGAGGTCCGAGGTTCGCTGGATGACCTTTTCCTCCAATTCCTGGTTAAGCAACTGCACTTGGCGCCGAGACTGTTCTATCGCGGCGTAGGACTCGGCTAACTTTTCTTCATTGATCTTGAGATCGGTAACGTCATCCATCATAACGATCGTGCCACCAAAGTCGCCGTTTGGGAAAAACCAGGGCTTAATTCTAATGTTAACAACAACCTTTCGGCCTTTTATCTGATAGGCGACATTCCTAATGGTCTGAGTCTCGACCAGCGAAATCCGGTTGATTCCAAGGATGATAGGAGCGAATTTGCCCTCATAGAGTTCCTCAAAATAGCGATCCGTGATACCGCCTTCATAATCGCCAAACTTAGCTATCCATTCATCGCTAAACGCGATCACTCTTTTGGAGGCATCCATCATGAGGGTGGCGTTAGGGAGAGCCCTGATTAATGCCTTCAGTTCGGAAAGGTTTTGCTTACTGTCGGTTCGTTCCGAAGAGAGGGTATCGATCCTGCTCTGATCAGCTAAGGGCCTTGAAACACCGACTGTATACTTAACTCGTTCATTGCTACCAGACTCAAATACTGGAGTTTTGGTCGTTGCAAAATAAAGCACCTTTCCATCATGGCGGGTTATGGGCTCTTCGATCGTCAAAACCTTGCCGGAGGTGAAGACAAAGTGATCATCTTTCACATACTGGAGCGTGTCATCGGGATCGGAATGCGGCGCGTCAACGATATCGATAAGCTGCTCCTCCGTCATCCCATAGTAGTCAAGGAAAGCCTTGTTAGCCCAGAGCAGTTTGGATCTGTTGCCTTTCACTAACACGAGTTCTGTCATCGAGTTGAGCACATCAACATACCACTTCGTATCATAGGGAAGATTAAGTTTCATAGGCTCCTCAATTGATCCACCGTCTCAGAGAAATTGCGCTGGCCCACTGCGTTAAGTCGATGATTGCGGCATAACCTACAGGGAAAAATCCCCATTTGCCCAAAGGCGAACTTCTGTCCTTTTTCTGCTGCAAACCTTGATCACCCCGATTTAGCGCAGCAGGGCCAGAGTCCTTTGTAACAACCATTCGACGATATCCTTCAGCACAGATCGATTTCCAAATTCATTGAACAATTCGTGATAATAACCATCGTATGATAAATAAGTCTTGTCGGAGCACGGCATGATATCAAACAGCAATTCAGCGTTTTTGGGATTTGAAACGCGATCGGCTGTTCCCTGCAGCATCAGTGTTGGGATCCTTATCTCAGCCATGCGTTGGCGTACGCGGTACGCACCACGGGCAAACTCAAAGCTCGTGCGGGCTGGAACAGCCCCTTTGTGGTATAGGGGATCATGACCAATGCGGACTAAATTATCCGGATTGCGAGACAAAAGCTTGACCTGCGTGTGCCGGCGCAAAGGCAAGCGTGGTAAAAGGGACCCGACGCAAAACGACAGTCCGATATCCCATGACCTCCATTGAGGGAAGATAGCTGGCGCAGAGAGGATGAGCCCCTGGACTCTTCCCGGCTCGCCTCCCTTCTCTGCAGCGTACAAAGAGGCAATGGTAGCCCCGCTGCCATGACCAAGCAAGAAAATCGGCCGATCGGGATAATTGTCAGACGCAAAATCCACTAATGCCGAAAGGTCATCTACCAATTGCCTGTGCTTTGCAACATAGCCCGGATACCCCTGCGAAAGCCCATGTGCCCGGAGATCAAAGCTCACGATGGCATATTCAAATTCGTTTAGATAGGCCGCGACATGCTCATAGCGTAGCGAATGTTCGCCGTAACCATGGGTGATGACAACCACCGCTCGGGCAAAGGGGTGACGATAATGCCTCGTGTAAAGCTGCATTCCGTCAAAAGACGATACTCGAATTTCGCGCACGTCCACAGATTTACCCTCACCGCCCCAATGTTCGATCAATTGTTGTCCTATACGATTAGCTCATTCGACAAAAAGGCGCAATCGATCAATGCAAGGGGTTGATACTGACTTTGGCCTTTTCCGCCAGCCTTGCAAGGCTTTCGACAAAAGGTAAGGCCAGATCCTTGCGGAACCCAGACCTAGCCTCTTCTTCCAGCGAAGATGCAATTTTAGCTATCGCGGGATAGCCATAGCAGCTGCTTGAGCCTTTTATTTTATGCGCTATTTTGGAAACTTGATCCCAATTGCTTCGCACAATCTCAAAATTCAACGACGCGACAGAATCCGACAAATTTTCCAAAAAGATCGGGGCGAATTGCTTGATGACCGGATCATCAGCATAATCTGAATAAAGAGCATCGTTGTTCGCGGCTTTTGGTCTCGATCCGATGAGTTGCCTAACCGTAGCAATCAGGTCTCGTTCAAGGACCGGTTTAGTTAGAAATCCATCAAAGCCGCACTCCAGGCATTGGGCGCGTTCTTCATGAAATGCGTGCGCAGTTAATGCAACGATCCTGCCGCTGTAGCCATTCTCGCGCAGCTTCCGGGTTGCTTGATCCCCACGGAGATGCGGCATTTGAATATCCATGAGAATGCAGTCATATTTTTGCCGTTCAGCAATCTCCATGACTGCAATGCCGTCGCCGCATACATCCACGCTAGCACCGTGTTTTTCAAGATAATACCGCACCAGGATCTGTAGGTCAGGAGCATCTTCGGCGACCAAGAGTCTCAAGCCGCCCAGACCATTGATCAGTCCGTTTGTCTCTTTTTCCACGAAATCTTGAATCCGAACCAGTGAGGCCACACTGGCGAACTTAACCTGCGATAAATCGCCAACACTAAGAACCAGCTGAAAAATGCTTCCAGTCTCATCCGTCTTTACCAGCGAAACATCGCCACCCAGTCGGCGAGCAAGATTTCGCGATAAGACCAGACCGACCCCGAGCCCATCTTTAGATACTGACTTAGTATTCTCACCTCGAGAAAACGGCAGGAACAGCTGCTCAAAAAACTTGGCTTCGATTCCCGAACCAGTATCTTCAACTTTGACAATCAACTGACTCTCAGTTGTCCCTGAGCCTCTGGAAACAGAGATGTCTAGTGTCACTGATCCTGCATCGGTGTATTTGATGCCATTTGTTAGTAGGTTGATAAGGATTTGTCTGAGCTTCTGAGCGTCTGTATAGATATGGATCGGTAAGGGGTCATGGTAGTTGAGATGAATTGATAGTCCTTTTTCCTGAGCCGAATTTTGCGCAATCGAGACGACCGTTTCGATCTCGTCGATGAGGGAGAATTCTCCGATATTAACATCCAGCTGTCCTGCTTCTATTTTAGATAAATCGAGTAAGTCGTTGACCAACGAGAATAGATGCTTGCTGTTGCGTTTGATTATTTTGAGATAGTCCTGCTGCTCGGCCGGTGATTTGGATTCCAGTGCCATATCCACAAACCCCGTAACTGCAGCGAGCGGAGTTCTGATTTCATGGCTGATGCCAGTCAAGAAGTCTGTTTTGGCCCGGTTGGCTTCTTCGGCAATGGTTTTAAGTTGCTCTAAGCGTTCTTTTTGTTTGACCTCGGTAATATCATCAATAATGCAAATATAATCTGTAAAAGCAGCATCGCTTTCGCCGACTGAGCAAAGCATCACCT
The DNA here is from genome assembly GCA_964582405.1 of uncultured Oligoflexales bacterium. Lineage (GTDB taxonomy): Bacteria > Bdellovibrionota_B > Oligoflexia > Oligoflexales > Oligoflexaceae > CAZOSN01. The sequence continues at coordinate 6,283 of CAZOSN010000150.1, forward strand.
TGCACCAACACATCTGTCCGTTTTTCTTGATGATGCGCAGGGTATGCCGATTGACGTCCGCTCGCGCGCCTTTGCCGAGAGGGAAAAATCTGGGAAGCTTGGCATAATCTTCGGAGCAAAGAAGATCTCGAAGATTGAGACCAACCGCTTCTTCGACGCTGCATCCTAGAAGAACGCAGACTTCAGGATTTGCATACAGTATGTTACCGTTCAAATCTATCCGCGTGATGGCAAGTGGTGCGGCTTGTACAAGTGATCGGTACTGATTTTCGGAGCGCGAAAGATCTCTTGTACGTCTCTCTACCGATTCTTCCAATTCACATATCTTGAGGTAGAGTTCATTGGTCCTTTGGAGCAACGAATTTTCAAATTGTTTTCGGGCCATCGAGTGCTGAATAATTCTAGGAAGAAAATAGGATTTAATTTCTTCCTGTGAAACAAAATCTTGCACCCCGGCGAGAAACGCCCGGGACTTCAGATCGCGATCCGCAGATGACGAGAGCGCGATGACTGGTATTTTTGGAAAATGTTCTAGGAAGGAGGCAAGCTCAGATAGCAATCCATGATGGGGAATATCAAACAGAATAATCTGAGCTGGTTTGCGTCGGGCTTCGTCTAGCGCGTCCTGCACGCTCGTGACAATTCTTAATTGGCAATTGCCCAAGGCCTCTTCCACTGCATTAATAATTGGCTCGCTTTGACTATCGCGCGCACTAACACTAAGGAGCAGAAAATCTAGGTCCTGAACCGATGAATGATCTAAGGAATTCACGTAAAGTTTACCCAATTTCTAGTAAGAAACTTCCCGCTGTGATCTTTCGTGACTGCCACGAAATTCATCCCACTCAAGTCCGTGCTTGGAAAGTAGTCTGTAAATATCGGCGCGATAGCGTTTTGAAATTCTCGCCACCTCCGCGATATTTCCTCGTGTAACTTCCAGGAGCTGTTTAAGGTATTCTTTTTCAAAATCTTGCTTGGCATTGGTCAGCGGCTGGCTAAAGATCTCGCAATCAATACCAGAATCATGAGAGGCGGCCGCTGCCTGCTGGTTAAATTGATGTGCCGGAAGCATATCCTTGTAGTGAAGGTTGCCATCCTTGGAAAGAATCACCCCACGCTCGATGCAGTTCTGTAATTCGCGGATGTTGCCAGGCCAGCTATAGGCCATCAGGCGAGCCTCCAATTCGGGCGATGGTGGGACGATGTTCTTATCAAACTGTTGATTCAGATTTTCTAGAAAATGCTTGATCAATAGTGGGATATCCGATTTGCGCTCGCGCAGGGATGGCAGCTCAATTGTAATTACCGATAGTCGGTAGTAGAGATCCTGCCGGAATTTTCCAACTTTGATGTTTT
>CAZOSN010000150.1:7648-11363 GCA_964582405.1 uncultured Oligoflexales bacterium
GATCTTAATGCTTTGGGTTGAGCCCACGGGCGTTATCTCGCGCTCTTGCAGTACCCGCAGAAGTTTAACCTGGAGATCGAGCGGCATCTCCCCTATCTCATCGAGTAGGAGAGTTCCATTGTGACATACTTCAAAAATACCCTTGCGATCTGCTTTGGCATCGGTAAAAGCGCCACGCTTGTGACCGAATAGCTCGGATTCCAAGAGATTTTCTGGAATTGCTCCGCAGTTTATCGCAGCAAATTTGGCAGAACTTCGGGATGAGGCCGAGTGGAGGGCTCGTGCGACCAGTTCTTTTCCCGTCCCAGATTCGCCAATGATCAGCACATTTGAGTTGACATTGCTGACTTGTTCTATCTGATCCAAGACGCGCTGCACGGGAGGACTATTCCCTACAATGCCGCAGCTATTGCCACTAAGCCCGGCTTTAGGCGAGGCGCTTTTGAGAATATCATTTCTAAGCTTATGGACAATTTCGTGGGCATTTTTAGATTTGGAAAAGAAAGTTGTTGCACCTTGCTGCATGGCATTCACTGCAAGCTCCACGGTGCCATGCGCCGACATGATGATTACCTTGGTATGCGGTGAGGTTTTCAGGATGAATGGAAAGGCGTCAAAGCCATCCTCCCCATCGAGGAAAACATCAATCAGAACGGCATCGTAAAATCTCTGCAGCATCGCTTGTTTGAGCTCGGTAATATTTTTGGCTAGCGTCACCCAAAATCCGGCTTTCGTTAAAACACCTTCTAATAAGTTGCGGATGTCTTCATCATCGTCAACAACTAGAACCCGACCAAAAAATTCATTCTTACCCAACATCATACCCCTCGTTCGATCTTTCAGATATTCGACAGCCACGGTATTTGCCAACCCGTTGACACCTCTAAATTAGCACTAGCTTATTTGTCCCTTCTCCGTTAAGTCGGCGATTGCTGTGAGCTTGAGGGAAATCTTCCTCAAACGTAAACTGTGGTTGTCTCCTCGGTTTGTCTTCCCCCTCTGCCCTAAATGCAGTAGCGGAGATCATGGCCGCTTGAGTCCGGCCAATTCTATCGCGCCGTCCAATATCGCGCGCGGGTGCCCTTGTTTTTGAATAAATCCCCTCACACAGGCCGGCCAAGTTTCTTCTTTCTCCTGAATACGGGGACTCGCACTTATCATAATGAGGGGCGTCGAGCCAAAGAATATATCGAGGTATTCCGCGACCTCAGATCCTTTCAGTTTATGAAGGTAGTAATCGCATAAAACTAAGTCATAATTTCCCATGAATCCGATGCTTCCCAGTTCAATCAAGGATTCACGATAATCCAGACAGACGGATCGGTCGAGCGCAACAAGTTGCATCAGCTTGCCGAAAGCGCGGTCATCGTCAATGAGCAAGATGTTTAGGGGGCATGCATGGACCATCGACTTTGGCTCGTTCGCCTGATTGAATGGTGCAAGTTCGATCGCCTGGTCCGCTATCATGGGGTTCAAAAGCTCTGTCGTAGTGGCAATCATCGTAGTCTCCGCAACCTTGTTTATCAACAGCTCCGCCGCTTGTGCATGTCATCCTGCGTAATTTTGATGCACCAACGCTTTGGTACCAGATTTTGAGTGCACCGTACTCCGCTTCCCTCTCCGAAACGGCGGAGCGGTTGACCTTGTACGAAACGACGCATAAAAACTACATGTTCCTTCAAGCAATTTAGGTGCCAGGTTATGCATGTTCTTTAAGCTCCGCTCATAAGTCCAGCCAATGCGTTGATTCAATTGCTTTGCCATCCCAGAGATTCATCGTCACAACTGTTCTGTCAGATTAAAAATTTGGACCCATGAAATAAAAAATATTTATTTACTTTGCTTGTGTACGAAAATGATTCGGTCTGCCTCGCTGTTGTAACAAAACGGAATGCCGCTACACCACGAATCGCCGCTCTCGAGGCAAAGGGGCTTGCCCCCGCTTTCGGGAGGCAAGTCATAATGTGGTGGGTCGTGATTGGAAGACATAAGGATGGTTACCAAAGAAAACGCATGAAACTGAACAGTTCCAGCCTAACAGTCGCGTCGCAAACCCTGATTCAACTGAATCTCTGTCTTGTGATACGAAGTCATTATGCGACTTGGATTGTTAAATTGAGATGAAGCCCAATATTTTTTTTGGGGTGACCACGAAGAGAAGGATCGGTGCCCTCGAGGTTTTCGAAAACTTTACGCTGTTTCTGCAAAGAATATGGCAAAGGAAACGACTGGTGGAGGTAAGCGGAGTCGAACCGCTGGCCTACTGCGTGCAAGGCAGTCGCTCTACCAACTGAGCTATACCCCCGAATGCATGATCATCAGGAAAATGGAAGATGCCTGAACTCATCTTAGTCTGCAAGTTTTTTTTAGGGGCTATCCTTATTTTGTCGGTTTCAGGGATGGGGTGCCGAAAAATCGATAAAGTAGCAACCCATCCCTAAATTCAATCCTGAAGGGGTACAAGCTTGAGAAAGTTTTCTGTCATGGTTTTTTGACTCGGTGAGATTTAGTTCTATAATAGAGTCAGATAGACCAATTTTGCCCAGTAAGGAGTCTCGTATGCGCAGCTTGCGTCTCGCTCGTCTCAGCTCGGTCGCAATTACCATAGCCGCTCTCATTGGGGGAGGCTGTGGTGAACGGGCAAAGAAATCAGATTCATCTGGTCCGAGCGTTAGCGAAACCGAAAAATCCTTTATCGAGGCAGCCAATGCGTACCAAATTCCCGTTAGGTTTCTCCTCGCCGTTGCGATGCTCGAGTCGGGAATTTATGCGGATCGATCGAGTGCCAGCTATCAAGATCAGGATCATAACTTAGGGCTGGCGGCTGGTGAAACAGCTTTTGGTCTGTCTTACCGTGCCTTGGGAATCCAAGACAATTCTAACAAAACCACACTCTCGGTTCAGCTTGATGCCTATGCCAAGACCTTCCGTGAGCGTATAAATAAATCCAGTTCAGGAAAACCAAACTCTACGCTCGTCGCAAATCCCACGACTCCCGAAGAAAAATTCGACTGGATTTGGCAAATAGCGCAGATGCATCACGGCGGACTTGGCGGCCGACACAACATACAAACCATTTTTGCCTATGAGTTAATAAATCTGCTCAACTTCGGATTCACCTGGCAAAGCCCTCAATCTGGCGAAGTCATTCAACTCACCAAGGAAAATCCACCTATTAAAATCGAACATTTGCCGGTGCAGACCCAGGATATGCTTAAGATCGCTTACGACGAATCGGACATCGTGGGAGCCCGGTATTTTGAACTCACTTATGATCCGGTGCTCGACAACCGCAATCTCCCATCCCATATTCGGGTGATTCACTGCCCATTCCTTTTGTCCGATTGCCTCGAGATGCAGAACCGCCTGGAAGAGCCAGACGGGGTAAGGCTAATGGCTCATTATGTCATTCCCGAGAACAACTCGCTTGTGATCGATGATAAACCTCCCCAACCACTGCAAATAGCCAAGCATAAGCAAGTCTTGATGCTGACCAATAACCAGGGTGTTCCAGACCCCGTAAAAGACGCCATCGTGGTGATGATGGTTGGAAAGTCTGGCCGTTACGTCAACGGTAAGCGAGCTATAGCGACTCCGAATTGGTACAGCAAATGGCAACTTCAGCAGCTTGGGTCTGTAATTCAAAAGCTGTGCCGATCGATCAAGATAATCAATAAAGAAGTTGATGAGACAAAATGCATGAAACCATCCGAGC
>CAZOSN010000151.1:0-11273 GCA_964582405.1 uncultured Oligoflexales bacterium
ATTTCATGTATTTGCCGCTCATATTCAGATTTTCTGAGATCAGTCGGACATTGGCGTTCGCATCTATGGAGCAAAAGAAAACATTCCCATCCTTTCGGCAGTAGGCATAGGCATAATCACCGCTGATAACGGGTTGCTGAAGCGTCGTATCGACGAGTTCGGGGAGTTTAATCGACGAGATCGAGGTTTCGCTCCAACGGAACAACTGGTTGCCTGCCAAAATTCCGACTTCGTCCGGGTTGCTGCTTGGTACAAGTTCTACCGAGATCGCAGGAGAGAAAAAAGTCTCGATCCCCTGCCACGACGTACCGGCAATTTTTCGATTCTTTCGGTAGACCCTGTGGTAGTCATTTGCATTAATGTAAATGTAATTGGCTGTATAAATTGCTTGTTCTATCATAGGATCCTGACTCTGCTGCCACCGGCCGTCTTTCAGGCATTTCGAGCCAGAGTCATGTCCAGATCGGCAAAGATTTGTACCGTCGTTCCAATAGATTGATTTGAGCGAAGGCATCAAGATGCTTCCCCGGCCTTGGCTCACCGGGGTAGGTTCTCCTCTGTCTAGGCGCTGGATAGATTTGTCTTCAAAAGCAATCAACGCACTCAATGGCTCTGACGGGTTGGACGAAACAGCCACGGTTACTATTTTGCTAGAAAAATTTCTTTTGTTTTGAAGTTCTCCCTGATAAAAATACATAAGCTCTCTTTGAAAGCCTACCCAAAGCCCCTCTTCTGTCACGGCGACAGGAAAATTTTCAAGCTTCTCAAGTTCGAGATTGATCACGTCCTTTACCTGGCCACCACGATCAACGCTTAGGACTTTGGTTGCGCCGTTAAAAATATCCCTCCCAATACCATAGGCATTTCCTTCGTTGTCAAAACCAAGCCAAGTCGAAGGCCAGTCTGGAAGGCTCTCAGCTGATACCTGGGCTTTGATGGTACCGAGGTCATTAAAGACTTCGAGCAGGACACGGCTTCCCGCATAGTCGCCGGCAATCAGAATTTTCGAATCGATCCGCCGCATAGCTCCCAGTTGAAAATTCTTGCTGTCCTGGAATCCAGGTACGGCGAGGTAGATTTTCTTGCCACCTTGATAGACCGTAATTGCTTGATTAGCGTTCCCCGCAAACCGCCCGACTGTAACTAGTGTCTTTGAATCCAGCGAGAGGACATTCGATCCATTGATAAATTCGGCAATACCCTCTCCTCGGAAAGCTTTGTAGGGATCGTCGTCCGGCAATTCCTCGGGCGGAACAAAGGTTTGCCCACTTTTAACATAGGCGCGTACACCTAATGCCTTGTGAAAAACCGAGGCAACATCGCGGCCTGCGACTTTTCCGATCCTGAGCTTTATGCATTTGCCGTCTTGTGCGGGGCAGGGCAGGAATCCCTCCTCAAAAAGGGATCTGCTGCGTACACTGCCGTCTGGCTCTAGTTGAAAAAGGGTGCGATCGGTGGCTAATCCCGGACCAAACGGAGTATCGGAGCTGAGATTTACATTTTGGCCGAATGCGGAAGGCTGATCCTCGATTTGCGAGAGGGGCGAATGGATGTCTTCAGTATGACCGTCCGGAAATACGATGTACTGGTCACTATAGTAGATTCCGGTTTCCCGATTGTATAAAAATTCCGAGAAACCTTGCGCCCAAAGATCGCCCGACACCAACAGAATTAGTACTAATGCTCGGTAATATTTTTTCATTGGCACTCCTAAAGAAACTGAACAGACTTGGTGTTGATGCCGAATTTATCGGTCAGTTTAAATCCAAACACAGAGCCTGCCCCCGCCCACAGATTTCGTGCCAGCAGGATCTCTCCATCTGGTCTTGCTGATCCGGTCTTATAGTCCATGGGTAACGCGCTGTGCGCAAAAATATTGCCGTTAGGTTCGCGTCTTTCGCCACTTTGACCATAAAATCCTGGTTTTACCTGGTGGCCGAACATCACAACGCTATTGGTCCGGAAATTATGATCCTTTCCTGCAAAGGAATTTAGCTGAGGCGTTCTACAAAATTCAGAACACAGCACAAACGTTGTACGATCAAGGACCGACGTATTGGCATCGAGTTCAATATTGCCTAAGCTTGTTGCAAATTTCTGAATCTCCTCGAGCGCTTTTCCCAAGGGATGACTGTTGTAGTGATCACTGTGGGTATCAAATAGAAGCTGATCGAAAGACCAGGTAATCGAGCCACACAGCTTTTCGGCAAAAAGCGCTCCGCAAAATTTGCCAAAGTCTTCGGGGGTATCAGGTTGGGGAATCGAAATAGACGCCAGATGGTCTTTGAGATCGGCCGCATTCTGCTGGGTTGATGCATGCTGGAGGAGTTTGCGCTTGGCAAGATGGCCATAACTTTGGGCAACGCGGCTTCCTGCCTGGGCTGCCCAGCGCAGGACTTCCGTGCTCTGCGAACTTGCCAGAATGCGGTAAATCCCAAGCCGATCAGCTACGATGGTTTGGCCAGCAATTTGCCCGCCGCTAAAAAATCCATCGAACGACGTATAAAGGTGCGGCAATAGGCAGCGCGCAACAAAAGGTTGATGCGCTGATACCAAAGCCTGAATCGAAGGCGACGCCCCTCCCGAAGGAAAACCCGTCATCATTCGGGTTGGATTATGGCCATTATCGACTTCCATATCGATTCCATTGATAACCGCCATGCGATCACAGAAGCTACTGAGCACTTGACCTGCGGGAGCAAGTGGAATTCCGCCATAGGTTTTGACCTCGTTCATTGCATAAGGCTGATCAAAGGCTACCGTGCCATCTGATAATCTGCTATCGCGGTCCTTGGGATCAAATGCCAGACAGACATCCCAAGCTCCCACCATCTGCGTAAAGACGAAGAAGTGTGGTTCGGCCGCTGCATCTTGAGCGTAAAGCCGATTTCTTGAAGACAGAGCAAGGCCAGCCGAGAGCGCGGCACCTTGCTGAATCATAGCGCGTCGGGTAAACGGGTTCATGGCAGGGTCCCTCTAGTAGTAAAAAATAGCGCCAATCTGAAAAATATTGACGAGTAGATTGGCATAAGCTTGATCTAGGTCGCCTAATGCCTGTTGACTACGGAAAAAGCCTTTGATGTCGGATGCAACGTCAGCAGGGCATTCCAGCAAAAATGAGTTAAGACAAAGCGACTCGATAAGTTTATCCAAAGCTTCGTCGGAAGGTGCACTACTCAGATTCATCGTCCCAAACACGACCCGCATCTCGGGATCAATAAACTTTTCCCTAAGCACGACCCGCTCTGCGACGTCGCGCAGCAACTCCTCGATGAGGCTTACGCTAAAAATAGTTGGCCGATCATTGGTGCGATAGCCGGTAGCAGGATCGTTAGTACCGATAATTTTATTGGATTCAATAAATCCGGGATGCCAATATCCAGTGATGGCGCGCAGTTTGCCTGCCATCTGCTCAGCCGTCATGTAGGTTAGATTAGATGGCGCCCTAGTTCGAAGAGAAAACCGCCGAAATTCTGCCGCAGGTTTTAATGGAGTGGTTCCGACAAAGATCGGCTCGCTACGGCCAAGAGCGAGTTGGGACCATAGAAGGCCAAGCACAACGATCCTTAACTTTTTCATCGCAGAATCTCCTCGATTTGTTCGTCCGTTAGGGTCGGCTGATCACTGTCGCCGCGCGCTCCGGCTTGGATCCAACTCGATAAACCCTTAATGGCAAGGTCGTCGAGCTTGGGAATAGGTTGTGGCGGCATGGCTAACGCTCCCTCGCTATGCACAATGCTCGCAAATATTTTTTTCAGCATCGCGGCATTTTGTACCGGATCGCTTGCAAACGGGTATTGAGCTGGATCAAACTTGAATCGATTATTGCGGGCGTGGCATCCTGCGCAAATTTTTAACGACGAGGAGACATCGTTAAATTTTAGCGAAGGAGGGGCGACGTCGCTCCAAAAATAGGGATTCATCAAGACTTGTGTTATAAGGTCATTGTATCGCTCGGTGCTGAGATAGGTTTGCTCCAAGGCCGTGCGATCCTCGCCGGTAAAAGGCACTTCCTGATCAAAAACCATCTGCCAGGCGAGCTTGGCGACACAACTTCTAAATTCCGGCTGATTAATGACAATAGCTCCGAGATCTCCCGTGCCTATTCCCGGAAAACTCCGATCCATCCCGAGAAGTCCACCTAGATGAATGCTACCGTCTGCCTTATAGCTGTTGTCGAATTCGGCATAATTGCCATCAAAAATAGGAGGTTGCCAATTATCGAAAAAGCGAGCCATGGGATCAAGCCGTCTGTGACATCCAATGCAATCGGGATTGCTCCCGTGCTGGCCCTCGAGTAAGGAATCCTCTGGGAATTCGACGTCTTTGGCAGCATCGGGGTTGGTTAGAGTCTCGCAAAAGCCGATCCGAAACGCATGCGAAGAGCGCTTGCGGTTTTTGTTGGTCGGCGTATCCGGAAACTTGCGCAGAAACTCGGGAGAACCGAACAACCCACGAAAGCGTGTTTCGCTTGGGGCTAAGAAAACTTGGGTATACCCCTGACCCGGCGCAGGGTAGGGTGTGATGGTGTCGGCACCGTAGAGGCGGTAGATCGACAAACCATCCGCGTCGATATAGAGGTAATCCCGCAAGTATAGCTCGCGATAGGGCCGATTGCCACCGAGAATGAAAGCCGCAACCTCTTGTAGCTCCCGCGAGTCTACCTGCCAGAACAATGTATGATAACGGCTGACGCGTTCCCAGTACCTCTTGTCAGCCATCATCGCCGCAATTTGATGGCGATAGGCCGCATCAAAACCATCCTTTTGGACAAGTTTGCGGAAATCATTCGTCATCTGGGATGAAGCTGCTTCCCCCCATAAGACCATGGTGAGCTTCTGGAGCACGACCTCTGTCTTTAACGCGCGCGGCGCACCAAGCGCACCTTTGATCGGTGTGAGCAGAAATAAGAGAGAGGCGAAAGTGCTGATTAACCAGGCTGGCATCAGTGGCTCCCGGTGAGAATGATCGATAAGGCCGCGACGGCCCCGAAAAACCAACTTCGATCAATCCTATAACATACCGCCTTTCGTTGGTCCAGGACTGACGACTGCTGCTGTATTCAATTTAGTTTGCTGGAATTATTGGAAATTGTTTGACGCGCTGCGGCGGGTTGCCAAGCAACCCGCCGCAGGAATTCTCAGACAGTCAGATCAATGACACCAGGGAAGGTTTGGGAAAATCAAGCACAGCACGCTGCAAGTTTGTGGATCATATGGGCACTGATTATCACCACCTCCGCTGCCTGGGTCGGATTTTGGTGCTATCCAGATGCTTTTTGATACCGAACGGACGCCATCCGCATCTTGAATTGTGACTTTGACCTCACCTTCGGATTGGGCAGTAAGATGACCGTCTGCTGAAACAGAGGCCACGGCTGGGTTAGACGACGTGAAACTATAGGGCGCCTTGCCGCCAAAACCTGAAAAGCTTGCACTCCCGCCTGGTACAACTGTGAGCGCAGCGGGGACCACCGTGAGTTCATCTTTGGAGAAGCGCAACAAAGCGGCTTCGGCATCCACGCGGCACTGGCATGCGGTTTGAATGTTAACGTCGGCTCCAGTGGCCTGTAGGATAGAGCGTATTTCAAGAGGTTTGATGGTGCGACCTTCGCTGCTGGCTTCGCTCTTGACTAGTGCCACAAGCCCTGCGACGAGAGGAGTGGCCATCGATGTGCCCGAAAGATTTCCGTATTTATTGCCTGGCAACGATGAAAAGATGTTGTCGCCAGGGGCTGCTACATGAACCATGGCCCGGCCATAATTTGACCAGTAAGGCTTGTCATCCGAGGCGCCCGATGCCGCAACCGCAATCACGTTGTCGTATTCTGCGTTGGCTGGGTATACGTTAGTTTTATCATTGTCTTTGCCATCATTAGCTGCGGCAACGACAAATGCTACGCCCTTGGCGTTCGCGCGCTCGATAGCTTCGAGGATCGGCATGACTTCGCTTTTTTGAACCGTTGCTCCCCAGCTCGCGCTGATAACATCGGCATGCTGCATGACAGCATAATCGATTGACTTGGCTCCACCCATCAGATCGCCTGATCCATCGGCTCCGATAAACCGAACGGGCATCAAGGTAATACCTGGGGCGATCCCTGCTATCCCAAGGCCGTTATTGAATGAGGCTCCGATGATGCCGGCACAGTGCGTGCCGTGACCTGGGTTTTGCGCTGAGGTCTCATCCATTGGATTATTGTCGTTGCCATTAAAGTCCCAGCCGTGGACATCATCAACAAAGCCATTGCCATCATCATCGATGCCATTGCCAGGAATCTCAGCCGCGTTGGTATAGATATGATCGCGAAGATCTTCGTGATTGGTGTCTATGCCAGTATCAATCACAGCGACGACGATGCTTCGCTGGCCGGACGTGATGTTCCAAGCCTTACTTGCGTTGACTTTTTCCATCGCCCATTGCTGGCCGTACTTTGGGTCGTTAGGTCGCTCGAACATCTGGAATTTTACGTTGGGGACGATGTATTCGACCATTGGATTCGCATAAAATTGCGCAAGTTGATTTGTGAAATTCTCCTGATCGTTCTCAGGAATATCGACCTTAATGAGTCTGCCCTCAGGATGCCGATCTAAAATCTTCAGCCCCTCAAGTTCGGTCGCCGTTTCGACAAAAGCTCTTTGGTCAGATTTTAGCTTTACGATGTACTCCTTGGCCATAGCCGTGCTGGACAGCAGGGCCAGGGTCGCAAAAGCTGACGTGACAACTGATCTCATCATTGCAATCCTCCTAATGAATTCGTCGCTTCCCTAGTCTTTGCCAAAGAACGATCGCTTCTAACGCGAAAAACCCTGAAAGCTGATTGATAAGACCATATCTTACGTCTTTAGAATTGCGTCTGCAAATTGAGAATCTGTAAAGTGTTGTGGTTTTTGTAAACCGTGATCATCTCACCCATTCAAACTCTTGTCCAACTAGCCACAGAAAATTTCGTGCTTAGCTTTTCTAGAAACTTGCCGAAACCGACATTGTCTTATTTGGGATCTCGATCCTTGAAAGCAAAAAATTTAAAGCTAAAGAAAAAACAACCGCGTGATCAGGTCAGTCGCGATCCTCTTCCAGCTTTTCCTGTACAAAAATGGGTCGCGCTTAGTTTTTCGGTTGTGACATTTGCTCTCTATGCACTGACTCTCGCCCCATCGGTGGGCGGTGGAGATAGCGGCGAGCTAACTGCTGTCGCTTCGTCGCTTGGTGTGGCGCATCCTCCTGGGTATCCGCTGTTCACAATGTTGGGTAAGCTCTTTTCTTGGTTCCCACACGGCAGTGTCGCGTGGCGTATAAATCTAGCCTCAGCATTTTGCGACGCGATAGCCGGATTTTTTCTGTGCCTAGCCATTCAGGTCGGAACCCGCAATACCGCCGCTGGACTTTTGGGGGCTGCGCTTTTTTGTTTTTCGCCTTTGGTATGGGATAGCGCGGTTGTCGCCGAGGTTTTTGCATTAAACAACGCTTTTGTGAGCATCCTTCTTTACCTCGCCGCTCGCTATAACGAAACACCAAGGCCCAAGATTTTGATGATAGCAACCTTTGTCTTTGGGCTAGGTCTTTCGAACCATCATACGCTGATCCTCGTGGGCGCTCCCCTTGGGATATGGTTCTTAATGCGGGATCCACGTAGAAATTTAAAACCAAGGTTCGTTGCCAAGTTGATAGGCATATGCTCGCTCGGATTGCTTCCCTATTTATACTTGCCGCTTGCAGCCCAAAACCCTTCGCTAGCTTCGTGGGGGGACACCGCAAGTTGGAATGGATTCTGGATTCATTTTTTCCGCAGCGAGTACGGCACAGCCGCTTTGAGCAATGAACTAACCGGCGATGGTAATTTTTTTCTTTATTTTTGGGAATATCTCAAGCTGGTTCCAAGTCAAATGCTATTCGGCTTGTGGCTGCTGGGAGTTGCAGGGGTCGTGCATTTGTTTCGCAATCCTTCGCGAAATTCCTGGGGGCTAATCGTTTTTGGGGCGGGTCTTGTCTACATTCTGGTATTTTTTTCGCTGGTAAATTTAAGCCTTGATTCAGCGCTGACCCTTATGGTCCCTTGGCGTTTCTATCAGTTGGTCAATCTTACTCTTGCCGTCATGGTGGCTGTGGGATTTGCCTATTGGGTATCTCGCGTCAAAGTTCGCTATGCGGATTTGCTATTGGCGCTGCTACTCAGCTTGGCGCAAGTCGCTTTAAACTATAAGTCTGCCGACCAATCGTCAAATACCGTATACCGCGACTACGCAAGGGCGGTACTTTCGCCACTTCCTAAGGATGCCGTTCTTCTAATCCAAGGCGATCACAACTTTGGCAGCCTTTCCTATGCCCAAGTTAGTGAGCAGGAAAGAACCGATGTCAAAGTCATTCATTTTGCCTTTCTAAGCCGAGCCTGGGGAAGGTCCTGGTTGCACCAGCATTTTCCCGAGATCAAATTGCCGAACTTTGGAGCCTATGTGCCTGGTGGCTATTCAGTAAAGGACTTGGTATCCCTCAATAGCGATAGATTTGAATTCTTTATCGTCGGTGGGGTAAAAGATTGGGATAAAAGCTACCTCGAAACTTACAAACTGTGGCAATGGGGGCTTGCGCAGAAATTCCTGCCGATTGAGCAAACTCCTGATATTGCGACCTGGTTGGATCGGAACGAGCGTGAATTCGGAAAATATTCCACCGAAAATCCCCGAAAATTTGCCGACGGAAGCTGGGAACACGAGGTTTATAAATCCTATCTCGGTTCGCGCCACAATTTTGCCGTTCAAGCCTTGAATTACGCGATGCGCAACCACACGGGGCAAACCACAACGCTCCTGGAGATCGCGATTCGTAATTTTGAAGCCATTTTGGAAGATCATGCTAAGGAATTCCCCGTTATTTACAAAAATCTCGGTCTCTCCTATATGCACTGGGGTTCGGTCGATCAATCTAAACTTTCCCGAGGACTCGAATACTGGCGAAAATTCTTGGAATCTCATCCAAAAGAGGATCAAGATGTTTTGATGATCCGTTCGATGCTAGAGTCAACCAGCCACTGAGCAAGAGAGGTCACGATGACGAAATTTGGAATGCATTTCGGAAAAGCTACCAAGCTGATCCTTGCCTTGGCCCTGCTGGGACAAGGATTTCTTTCGGCGCCTGTTATGGCAGAAAAAATTCTCGTCAAATCTCGCCCAAAAAAGAACGCACCAGCTCACAAGAATCCAACTAAAAGTTGCCTTCTCATCCAAAAAGAATTCTCCAGCAAAAGCGGCAAACCTTCCGCGTTTAAAGAATACTACCTGCGGTGTTCGGTCGATGACTACTTCATCAAGTTCTGCGAAAGCCAAGTAACCCCCGCAGACCTTGCCCCCTATCTTGATCAAGGCATCAAGGTCGAAATGGAATTAAAAGAAGGTTTGTGGGATCAATGCCCGGGAGACGAGTCCGAAGTCCAGAGTCGAAGCGGCACTTACGCCGCCGTTCATAAAATTCGGCAATAGATTGATCAACTCGTGCCAAGGGTTAAAAGAACTCAAATAATCCCCGTACCGGGAAATGATCCGACAGGTCGCGAACCCTATCGGTCTTGGTACAAGAATTCGTTCCATCCTCCTTCAAGCAAATCACCTCGTTAACCGCGCGGCTCGGGGTCTTGTGGCGATTCTCAAACATGATGTAGTCCAAGAGCTGGGCCGGCCCATCGTCGGGATTGACCCATTGGTTTACCCTAAGATCGAGGGAATAGGGGTAGCCAGCCAGATTAGGGTGAGTTGCGTCGAGGGTTCGGAGCATGTCCAGGTATTCGCTGCCGGAATTGCGGCCTTCGGAGATCATATCGACATTTATATCACCAATAAACAAAATTGGTTGGTCTGTGGGAATTCTCTGGGACTGGACAAAAATCCGGATCTCCCGAAACTGCTCACGACGAGCGAGTCTGCCCTCGTCATCGCTGTCAAGCCGAGTTTTTCCAGCAAAATCATAAGACGCATTGGTGTGTGTTGCAAAGATATGAAATACTCTGCCTGCTTTGTTGATTTGAACATACTGAACACCCTTGGCGGCATGCTCGTCAGCACCTGCCGCATGAGTGTATTGGTAGTCTTTAGATGCGATAATCGGATATTTGCTCATCACCATGACGCCACCCGACCAACCTAGAGATCTGTTCTTGTTGAGAACCTGCGTGGCATACCGAAACCCAAATCGTTCAAAATTCGCCCTAAGCTCCGGTTGCAGGGAGGCAGTAAAGGCTTCGTTGACGCTTATCACGTCAACCTTTGGATCAAAGTGATTGACTGCGCGCGGAAGGCTCATGGTTGACAGGGTGCTGCGCTCCGAGAAGATGCTTTCACCATCGTTGGTAAGGACGTTTGTGACATTGTGGCTAAGTCCTTCTGTGGAGGGCCGCTGTTGAATATTGTATTGCCAGATATTCAACACATTGGGGTTTTGATCGATTTCGACTTCAGATAGCGAGTATTCAATATTGCCAAACACACCCTGGAGCGGTTTGGTAAATTGGCCGTAAAGGATCAAGGGATGTTCCTTATCATAAGATCCACCCGAGATTTCCGACATCACGCGCCCATCATATATCCACTGAGTCGATGATCCCGACCTGTCGGCGCTCAGCGCTAAATTGCTGCTTGTAAACGTTCCCGTTACCTTTTCGCGAAGATCAAACGCAGAATCCCCGGGTCTTGGCGCCACAAATTGCACTCTGGTCGATACCGTATAATTCCTTAAAAATCGTACGTTTGTATAGCGACTGATCCTCATGAGTTCGACTCGTTCGCCAGGCGCGATGTTTGCGGTACGCTGAGACATAATAATACTTTGTGGATTGCCAGACGATTGCTCGATCTTGAGAGGTCGAGACGTATTGTTGGCGAAAAACACGATCGTATATCCAGGTGTTGTGGCCTGAGAGTTAGAGGATGCTATCGTCATCAACGAAATTGCGACGAGCCTAAAGAAAATTGTTTTCATACTCATCCCTTGGCTGAACATCGACCCACGAACGAGTTCGCGCGTTGGGCCTCTCAAATATTCGATGGCACTGTTTCTAATCCGGCCATAGCCACATCCTTATGGAATGTCCAAACTAAAAAATGATTACACATAAAATAATTAATAAATACAATATATTATATCTATGCCTGGCTCGGCTTTTACTCCGATGTGTGCAGCCCTTTTCAAACTTTCTAACGCGATTTTTGTCTAAAGTTTGCCCCCATCTTTCCGATTCATGTCCCAAAGCTATGATTCATTCTTGGGCGTGAGCGAAGCGTGCC
>CAZOSN010000152.1:0-11214 GCA_964582405.1 uncultured Oligoflexales bacterium
AGTTAGTTCGTTTAAAGTTGGAACCGAAATAACTACCGCATTTGAACCGGTCCCATTATGGCTCCCCTGATTTGACAGTTCTTTTGCGTCTTGATTGCAACCCGTGACGAACACAATACCGATCGCGATGGCGACTGAAAAGATTGAGCGTTCTTTCATGAAACAGTTGTCCTCAGATGTGAATTTATTCGGCGACAGTTCATATCGTCCAAAAGCCGGAATTCTTTAGTCTTAGCATTGAGTGGTTCATGCGTGCGCTACGGGGAAAATCGAGTAAAACTTATTCCTTAGCTCGACTTCGGCAATTTTTTCGTCGCGAAATCGCCAAACCCTTTGGGGCGCAAGGCGTGGTCACAAAAATCACCGGTGCGTACCGGGCACACGCGAGGATGATTTTTGCGCCCGCAACGCAGCTCCACACAAGGGTTTGGTAATTGCAGCAGAAAAAATGGCCGAAGTCGAGCTTAGCAAGTCCTTACCAGCGGCGATAGAAGATCTCAGGATTTCGATGCCTTTAGATGATAAGCCTTGGGTTGAGTGAACGCCAAAATCCCATGGATCGATAACGTAAGGCCGATACCTGAATAACCTCGTCCAGACCAAGGCAGACGCGGGCTGACCCGGTCACACGCGTTCCAGTATGCGGAACCAACATTCAGCTGACGGAGGAGTCGGGAGGCCCTGTCGCGATCCTGAGTGTAGACACCTGCAGTCAGGCCGTAAGGGGTATCGTTCATGCGACTCAACGCCTCTTCATCGTTCTTTACGGATTGAATACCGATGATTGGGCCAAAGCTTTCCTCGCTCATGAGCTTCATGGAATGATCGACGTCCACAAGAACACTTGGTGCAAAGTAGTACCCTTTGCGATCAGAAAGTCGCTTGCCACCACAAAGAATCTTGGCCCCTTTACCTACGGCATCTTTGATCTGATCCTCAAGAACCGCAATCTGTTCTTTTCTTGTCAAGGGCCCTATGTAGGTTTTGTCATCCAGAGGATCGCCTATGACAAAACTCTCAACAACCGAACAGAATTTTTTGACGAAGTCCTCATAGATTGATTCGTGAACATAGATGCGCTCCACCGCGCAGCAGCTTTGACCTGAATTGTACATTGCACCATCAGCGATCGATTCGGCAGCGGCCTGCACCGGAGCATCGTTGCAGACATAAACGGGGTCTTTACCACCTAGCTCGAGTTGAACTTTGATTAGACGTCCCTGAAGAGCGCTCAGAATTTTTTGTCCCGTCCCATAAGAACCTGTAAAGAATACGCCATCCACCGGTGCTGAAATCAGTTCGCGGCCTATTTCACCTGGTCCTATGACAGCAGCAAAGAGATGCTTCGAAATTCCCGCATCATGCAATGCCTGGGTCATGGCAAGCCCCGAAAGTGTAGCGTATTCCGATGGCTTATAGAGCACTGCATTGCCCGCAAGCAGGGCGGGAATAAAAACATTTGAACTTACAAAATACGGGTAATTCCAGGCCGAGATATTGGCAATGACACCAAGAGGCTCGTGCACAATCCGCTCCTCAAGGCCATTTTGATCGCAAGGATAGACAATCTCGTCTCTTAGGGTCGCTTCAACCGAACTTAGAAAGAAACTAAGACGCGCCTGAAGTCCCTTTAGCTCGTTATGAGACTGTGTGATGCTCTTGCCAACTTCGGCGGTCAAAACCTTGGCCAGATCGCCTTCACGCGCGGCGATCAATTCACCAAATTTTCTGAGTCGAGCCACGCGTTCTTGGAGCGGTGTTTGAGCCCAGTCCGCCTGGGCAATTTTAGCCAACCGGTACTTCTCGGCAATTGAATTTGGTTGATCGGTAGCCACGCTGCTGATCAGTGTCTCGGTTGCTGGATTGATAATATCTAGCATGACCACCTCCTGTTTCCGTAAGATTAGATTTACTGAGCCTTTTGAGCTAAATAAACGCCTCATTAAAAATGCGCTCAAAACTATCTGATGTACACGGCACCGGATTATTCTGATGACACGCATCCAAAACAGCAACCTTGACTAGATCATCCAGGCAAATGCGCTCAACTTTGGCCTCTTTAAGACCCGCAGGAATTTTTAGGGTTTTCTTGAGATGCTTCAGCCAATCTAAAA
Source organism: uncultured Oligoflexales bacterium (assembly GCA_964582405.1). Lineage (GTDB taxonomy): Bacteria > Bdellovibrionota_B > Oligoflexia > Oligoflexales > Oligoflexaceae > CAZOSN01. Next base: position 2,115 of record CAZOSN010000152.1, read on the forward strand.
AGCCTTCGGATGAGTGGTCTTCTAGCTCGATGGTAGCGGCCATGCGCTTAAATGCAGCGCGAGCATGCTCAGCATTGTGTTTGAGTGCATGATCGATCATAATCGCGTTAGCCAGTCCATGATGCATGTGACATATTGTTCCCAAGGCATGAGCACAGGAATGAGTTACACCCAGACCTTTTTGAAAAGCGATCGCACCCATCATCGATGCCATCAACATTCCCGAACGTGCTTCGATATTGTTGGGTTCCTGAGTTGCGCGCTCCAAATGAGCGGCAGCAAGCCTGAGACCCTCAAGCGCTATGCCGTCACAAATAGGGTGAAAGCCTTTGGCCAGAAAAGCTTCAACGCAATGAGTCAACGCATCAAAACCCGTGGCCGCCGTAATGGACCCTGGTAACCCTGTTGTAAGATTGGGGTCTGCAAATACGGCTTTGGCCAAAAGACGCGGCGAGAAAATAATTTTCTTCACATGACTCTGATCATCCGAGATCACGGCGCTACGTCCAACCTCGCTGCCCGTGCCCGCTGTGGTAGGAATAGCGATAAAAAAAGGAATATCTCGGTCGATAGGTCTAGCGCCAGGTAGGTCATCCTCGTAGTCGAACAAGTCACCCGGATGATTGATCATGAGCGCAATCGCTTTAGCTACATCCAATGCCGCTCCACCACCCAATCCAATAATGGCATCAGCTTTAGCACTTCGGTAGCTGGCTACACCCGCGATTACCTGAGATTTAGTCGGATTGCCAAAGACGTCAGAGAACGTCGCCACAGCTAGGTTCTTGGCGGCCAGGAGTTGGGCAACCTCGTCCGGGAGGCCCAACTGAGCAAGACCTCGGTCGGTCACGATCAGTGGGCGACTTATGTGCTCCCGGACCAAAAATTCGGCTGTTTGATTCAATACACCCGGACCAAAAAAAATCTGTGTTGGAAAACTAAATCGGTGCTGCATCATCGTTTGAATTCCTCGAATGGCTCTACGTTTTGTGAATCAAATAATCTCAAAATAACGCGCGAGTTCCCAGTTGGTCACAGCCGACTGAAACTGGCGCCATTCCCAGATGCGAGTCGCTACAAAATGGTCGATGAATTTTTTTCCCAAGAGGTCGCGAGCAAGCTCAGATCGATCCAGAAACTCTGTCGCATCCGCGAGATTGCGCGGCAAGCGCTCGACGCTTGTATCGGTATACGCGCTTCCCTGAATGGGTGGCGACTCGAGTTTTAGATTTTGTTCGACGCCATAGAGACCCGAGGCAACAAATGCGGCAAGAGCCAGATAAGGATTGATATCTGCCCCGGCAACACGCAGCTCCATGCGAGTCGCCTTCGCGCCACCGCGGATCACGCGCGCGGCCGCTGTGCGATTGTCAACGCCCCAGACAGGTTTTGTCGGAGCCCAGTAACCATCGACCAGTCGCTTGTAGCTATTAACCGTAGGGGCATAGAGCGGCAGGAGTTGCGGCAAGCAATGAAGTGTTCCGGCAAGAAACGAACGAAATGTATTGCTCATATTATTGGGAGCTTGGTCAGAAAAAAACAGATTGTCCTTGCCATCGCTCAGACTTAGATGCATATGCCCGCTGCAGCCTGGCAGCGAGGGGTTCCATTTAGCCATGAAACTCGGCATGATTCCGAATCTCCCCCCGATTTCCTTAGCGGCAGTCTTGAACAACACCGCGCGGTCGGCAGCTTCTAAAGCATCGCTGTAGTTTATTGCCGCCTCAAAGACCCCTGGCCCAGTCTCAGTATGTAGGCCTTCAATAGGGATACCAAAAGCAAGCATATCGTCCATCAGCGCCGAAAAAAAAGGCTGGTTTTGAGTCATCCGAAGAAGCGAGTACCCAAACATTCCTGGCGTGAGAGGCTGCGGTTGATTGTACCCGCTGCCCTGTAGGCTTTCGGGAGATTCTTTAAAATTGAACCACTCAAATTCAAAACCAGTCATTACACGAAAGCCCATTTTTTCGGCTTTTTTGAGCACTTTTTTTAGAGTCTGACGGGGACAAATTTCTAGCGGTTCGCCTGAAGAGGTCACAAAATCCGCCAAAAAAAACGGTATCCCCTGATTCCAAGGGATGCGTCGAAAGGTTTCAAGCGCAATCATCGCCTGAGCATCAGGGTAGCCCGTGTGCCAACCTGTAAACTGAACATTGTCGTAGAGGATGTCCCCGCTGTCCCAACCAAACACGACATCGCAGAACCCAAAGCCAGTTTTTGCTGCCGACAGAAATTTATCTTTGTGAAGATACTTGCCACGCAGAACCCCATCGATATCGGTGACGGCAACCTTGACTTTTTGAATCGGGCTTTCGCGGATTTCGTCCAAAACTACAGTCGACATCTTGGGCTCCATGACTTAAGAATCTCGGGCAAACACGAATTATCGCATGGATGCTCCGTTTGCATCAAGTTTTCACTATAGATGCACTTCGTGTAGGCTATGGTTCTCGGTACAAACAAGAGTCAAATTAGCTTTGTTCGCCGCAGCAATCGCTGTTCGACTCGTGCCAAAAATTTGAACTTTGATTACTTTGATTGCATCGATCCTACTCTTGTTGGATAAAGGTGACAGAAGGACTCTAACAAATTTTAAGCTTAACCTGGAGGCCAGCACGTTGCGAACATGGATTCCGATTCTTTTACTCCACACCAATTTAACCTGGGCCGCGAGCTGGTCTCTGCACGATCCTTGCACTGATGAGGTGCTGCTTGAAGGATATTTGAACGTCAAAGGTCGCAGTGTGGGGGAAATCACGCTGAACATCTTGGACGACGCTAAAGTACCCTATCAAGGCGATGAGCGTTCGGTCTGGTCTATGTGGAATACGCCCGTGGGGGAGCAGTTGATTGATCTGATATCGGATAGGAGGCTTCGCGCTTATGGGTGGTGCTACGCAATCGATGGCCACGTCCCCGAAACCATGGCCGACGCAACGTGGATGGGAGAAAACGCCAGGCTAGATTGGTTTTTTGGCTATGCTGAATACGATAGCGGATTCTGGGGAGCCAACTGCCTTCGTGATCCCGGAGTGGTCAGGCTCGATTTCTGTCGGGCCGGTAGGGAAGTTGATGATCGGGGGACTGACTGAGCCCCATCCACACCCTGTCTTGTCAATTTTACTTAATACAGAAGAGTCAGGCAGGAGGCGCAGTATGTCGAGTGCGTCGCATTTTGCCTTTGTCAGGGAGGTCACCATTTACGGGTAAACCGGTTCTTTTTCCCTGACATGCGCCCTGCATTCCCCGACTTGACGCCGTAGGATTAGATCCGATGGCCGAGGTAATCGATCATCCCTGCAAGGGCCTGTCGGGTGGCCTCGCCAGAAGCTGATCTGTTACCGACTGTTTCCGCAATCTTAGTAAAAGCTTCCTTAGCTGCCGTAAGATTATCGGTTATCCTCATTCGAATCTTTTCTATTCCGGCGTCGATCGCTGCCTTGGTTAAATCGAGTTCGCGAACTTCACGAGCATCAAGAACGCCCTCGCGTGCCAAGGACTCAAAAATAACCGCATTAATTGTGCCGTTATTGATATCTGCTAGTGCCTGGTCATCCTCTCTGCGAAAATCCAAAATGTCGTCGCCGAGCTGAAAAGCAATGCCAATTTTTTCGCCAAACATGCTCGTCAGCTCAACCAGTTCAGCCGAAGCACCCGATATCAGGCAGGGAGCCATGCAGCACCATCGAATCACGCTGCCAGTCTTTTTAAGCGCTACCTCCTCGATATGCTGCCAGCAGAGTTCTGGGTTTTCCGAATTTTCGATTTGCAGCCATTCACCCTCGGCCAAATCGGCAATGACCCGCGACAGCTCGCGCACGACCCTATTGTCGCCACGCTGCGCCACGGAATACAAAACCTGAGCGAGCAGATAGTCCCCTGCGAGGATCGCTTTTTTATTGGATACCACACGGTTGATTGAGGGGCGCCCGCGGCGCGTTCTGGCATCATCAACCACGTCATCATGAGCGAGTGTTGCAGCATGGATGCGTTCAATGTCGAGAGCATAGGGCGTAATTTGTTCGCGGCTCAAGCCGAAAAAATCACCCATCAGAAAAGTCAAGAGGGGTCTTATGCGCTTGCCGCCAAACAGTACCGTCTCATCCAGAATGCCTGAAATCCGCGGGTTGTGGCTCTGGCTTGCGAGGCTATAACGTAAGGATTCAAGACCCAGGACAATAGGTTCGGGGATGGCTTCCGTAAATAGATGTAGCGCCAAAATCAACTCCTTGAATAACCGCGGGATTTCTTATACACAGCTTGTCTTAGATTTCCAACTGAAGTCTGAACTCAAGAGGAACCCACAACTGATGCCCCCAGAGTTCTCAAAGTCCAATTCACCTCGCATGTTTGACAGCATCGCCGGCCGATACGATTTTGTGAATAGTTTTATTTCTTTGGGGCAGCACGGGCGGTGGCGTCGGGCAATGCTCAGCCATCTTCCTCAACCTCGTTTGGGTCAGGCAGGGCTCGATGTTTTAGATTTAGCAACGGGTACCGGCGACGTTGCGGTGACGCTCGTCCATGATGAAAGAGTTGCCAGAGTTTGCGGAATCGACCTTAGCGAAGGTATGCTGGCGCTTGCGGCACGCAAAATAGCCGAGCACCGCTTAAACGATAGGATCAAACTCCAACGCATGGATGCCATGAAGCTGAGCTTTTCAGACAGAGCCTTTGATGCCGCGACCATGGCATTTGGAATACGTAATGTTCCTGATCCCAAGGTCTGCCTTTCAGAAATCCTTCGCGTGCTCAGACCATCAGGCCGCGCGCTAATTCTCGAGTCTTCGGTACCAGAAAATCCAATGATCCGCCTGGGCAATACGACCTATGTCCGCTGGATCATGCCATGGCTGGGTGGATTGCTGTCGGGACAACCTTCGGCCTACCAATACTTAAACAGCACCATCCGGAGCTTCCCGTCGGGCACTGCATTTGCGGCATTGATGCAAGATGCGGGGTTTCGCGACGTCTCACTGACTCCTTTTTGTGCTGGGAGCGTCCACCTTTATTGGGGGACTAAATGAATCGAGATTCAAGCGATGTCTGGAAGGCGGTATATGATGCGCTCGGCGAATTTACGAAGTCTGAGCATGATGGACAGATGTATACGGAAGCGGTATTTACCTGGCCGCTCTCGCTCTCTCCCACGGCACTTTATGGGGCTCTCGCAGGGCAGTGGCGGGTTTTCTGGCGCGGCAAGCGCGAGGAGATGATCGCGGTTGGCGCTGGCTCGATATTCCGCTCACGCCAGCTTACCTCGTGTGAGCTGCCCTGGCGAATCTACGGTGGGATTCCCTTTTACGCGGATGGCGATACCGATGCTTCGTGGGGAGGATTTCACGGGGCCGTGTTTTTTATCCCTCAAATCGAGTGGCGTTTTAGCGACAAAGCGACGTGTTCCGTGCGCTACCGCGATGGAAACCATGGCGACAAGCGCGATGCCGTGATCGAAATCCTTGCCAACCATCTGGATTTCAACGCAGTCCCGTCAAGCATCAGCTCAAGCATTTTTCGCGCGTGTCAGATTGTGGATCTTCCGGAACGAACGCATTGGCTCTCCCAAGTCGAAGCCGCTAAGGATCAGTTTAACAAGGGAGCATTAAGCAAAGTTGTGTTGAGTCGGGAAAAGGTTATTCGCACCACAGCCCCAGTTGCTCCCGCCTGGTTTTTAGAACGCTTTAGAAACAGAGTTGAGCCTAGCTATTTATTTGCTTTTGGCACCCCGGATGGCCTAGATTTTTTAGGACGATCACCTGAGCGCATCTTGGCCTGGAACGGTCGCGGAGTCAAAGCCGATGCAATCGCCGGCACGAAACCGCGCGATCGCGATGAGGTGTTGGACAACAAAGAAGCTGACCAATTGGTCTCCTCCGCAAAGGAGCAAATGGAGCACCGCGATGTTTCTGGCTATGTTGCCCTAACCTTGAGCCAATTCTGCCCTGCAATCAACCGCGCCGAAACCGAAGGCCTGCTCAAGCTCGAGCATGTCCAGCACATGATCACCTCCTTCCAGGGGCAATTGCATGCAGATGCCTCGGCACTCGAACTCTTGCAGGCACTTCATCCCACTCCAGCTGTCGCAGGCTTACCAAAGAACGAAGCGATGGATTATCTATCTCGGGCTGAAGGGTGGAATCGAGGCTGGTTTGCCGGTTCGGTAGGCTGGTATCAGAAAGATGCGGGGGATTTTGCAATCGCCATCCGATCGGCTCTCGTCGGAAGCGATGCCGTGCGGGTATTTGCAGGCGCTGGAATTGTGCCAGGCTCCTGCGCTGAGCATGAGTGGGATGAGACCGAAGCCAAGATGAGCAATTTCACGGGCCTACTTGAGTCAACTGATGTATAGTGTATCAAGATCAGGCTTGCGAAAAAATTGCTCGGGTGTGCAAAATTCCGTGTTTCTGACCTTCGGCGCTTTTGTGGGAGCCAGTCATGAACAGTCTCGTGCTCAAAATGCTGAACTGCAACTATGTGGAACTTTCCATCCCCCTGTTTTTAGGCTTGCCCGTCATCGAATTTTTGCTGGGACGCAGATCACACTACAGACTCAACGACACCCTAAATAGCCTGACATGCGGTGTGATGCAGCAGCTCTTTGGTCTGTATCTGACGAGTCTAATGATCTACTGGTACGATGGGCTCGAACAAAATCTTGGTCTTTTTGAGCTTGAAAAGCTACCTCTCGGAGCCATGGTTGGCATTTGGCTTGTTATGTTTGTCCTAGTCGATTTTTTCTACTATTGGTTTCATCGTTTTGCACACGTGGTAAACATAGGCTGGGCTGCTCATATCGTGCATCATCAAAGCGAGGATTACTACCTCGTTACAGGCTTGCGCCAGGCTGTTCTCCAAACATTTTTCTCACAATTTTTTTATTGGCCGCTCGCTTTAATTGGGGTCCCAGTCGGCTGGTTGATTTCGCTGCTCACTCTGAATTTCGTCTACCAATTTTGGATTCACACTCAAGAGATTCGCAAGATGCCGTCATGGTTTGAAGCTTTCTTCAACACGCCGGCCCATCATCGCGTTCATCATGGCCAAAATCCGCAGTATCTCGACAAAAACTTCGCCGGAACATTGATTATTTGGGACCGAATGTTTGGCACCTTCGAGCCAGAGGTAGAGCCACCTATTTACGGAATCGTTAGCCCGCTCCGGTCTTGGAATCCGGTTTGGGCTCAGATTCATTACCTGGTGACGCTGACGCAAGCTACGCTGCGCACCAAGGGCCTCGGTGCGAAACTTGGCATTTGGTTTTTAAGTCCAACCCATTTATCCCGATTCTTGAAAAAACCTCAAGAATTTCAGGCTTTTGAAAAGTACGACCCCTCCATTTCTCGAACGGATCAGGCGATAGCCATTGTTGCGTTTGGCCTTGGGCTCGGTATCACATTGTTTCTGCTTTTAAACTCTGGGATCGATGAACCCATACGGATTACAATTATCGCCGCTGCAGTCTTGTCGCTGACCTTATCTGGTTTGGCCCTCGATGGCTGGAAGCAGATTCGTGGAGGCATACTCAGGCGCGAAGGCTTACCCAAAAAAGAAATTCTCTAACTCCAAGCAGATCGCATGATAAATCGGCAAATGCAGCTCCTGAACCTTATGCGTCGTCGTTTCGGGTACCTTGATTGTGACGGTCGCAAGCGCTTCGGCTTTGCTGGGTTTCATCCCAGTCAATGCAATGCTCACCAGGTTTTTGGCCTTTGCGATTTTCAATGCATGCACAACATTTTTTGAGTTGCCGGATGTAGAAATCGCAAATGCAACATCCTGGGGTTGAGATAAACCCCAGAGCATCTGAGCGAACACATAGTCGGGATCGATATCGTTGCTGTACGCTGAAATCGTCGAATGTTGCACGCCCAAAGAAATGGCAGGCAAGGACTGATGAATGTATCGGCTTAGTTCCGGATCGACCAAATCAATACGCTGTCTATCTTCGGAGTTTAAGGTCCTCGGTAGCACGAAATTCTTCACCAGTTCGCCACAAAAATGCTCTGCATCAGCGCTTGATCCACCATTGCCGAATGTAATGGTCTTGCCTTGATTGCGGTAGCTTGTGATCATTAGATTGAGCGCAGTCAGAATTTGCTCGGCGCAGACTTCGAGTCGTGGGTAGCGGTGCAAGAGTTCGGAGTAGTTGAGATTGGTTAATTCGAGTCTGGAACTCATAGACACCTCTGGGATAGTAATTTGAACACTCCTAAAATAGCACGTAGCGCACAGGTGGCAAGCTGATCTCTCTAATGTTAAGACTTGTCGTCAATTTAGCAATCAATGAGGCAATGAATCCAAGGCAAAGAGTGTAAGAACAAGCCCCCGACCGCGATCGATGACGAATTTGATCCCATGCTCGAAACCTACGTCGAGCCCTTGTGCAAGGGATGTTTCAAGTCGAAACCGCAGCGTCCCCTGAGTAGGGTCGATGCTAAGGATACGGGCTTCATGAAATCCAAAAAACTTGTGACACAGGGGATAGAGAGCCTTGTAGATCGCTTCCTTTGCCGAAAAAATCAAAGTACCGGTTTCTCCTAAAGCCCCACTTGACCGCGCCATTTCTACCTCACTGTCATGGAGAATCTTGTTCGCAATCCGCAGAAGCCGCTCCTCGGTTAGAATCGCCTCGCAATCGATTCCGATACTGAGCCAGTCCTCGCATCGGGCGGCCGCTACGACAGCAACCTGCCCTGTATGTGTTATCGAACCCACCACCCCATGAGGCCACACAGGGCTTCGGTCCAGACGCCCAGGATACATGGCTTTTCCAAAACCAAGTCGCTCAATTGCGAGTCCTGCAAGCCATCGACCACCGAGAAACTCAAGCTTGCGGCCATCGGCTGCCGTGATCAGCTCGTCTGGCAGATTTAACCCCGGAAGACTCTCGAGTTCTTTGAGTTTTTCAGAATTGAGGTTAGCTTCCAGCAGGCAAGCCCGGTCAAGGAGGTGAGATCGGTCGCTGACTGGTGCCATCTGGTGAATCCTTAACATGGTTAAGCGTCCTGTCTCACCATGCTGTGTTAAGAGCCTGTTTAAAAAAAATCAGTTTTTGATTTTCTCTGCGTTGACCCTGCGCTTCCGATGCTCATTTATGCGC
>CAZOSN010000153.1:0-11201 GCA_964582405.1 uncultured Oligoflexales bacterium
CTGGAAGTGCTCGATCTTGAGCAAAATAGTGAATTCGTCGATCACTACATAGGCGTTAAGTTCGATTTGTCGGACGTCATGTTTATCGCCAACGCAAACACACTGGACACGATTCCAGGTCCCTTGCGCGATCGGCTCGAGATCATCGATGTATCTGGGTACTCAGAAGAAGAGAAGGTTGCCATTGCCAACCAATACCTGATTCCTAAACAACTCAAAGAAGCCGGGCTCGATTTCAATAAAGTGTCCTTTTCGAAGAGTTCGGTTTCCGCGATCATCAAGGGCTATACCCGCGAAAGCGGTCTGCGTAGCCTTGAGCGCAAAATAGCCTCGGTTTGCCGTAAAGTGGCTCGCCACTATGCAGAGGCGCAGGACATCGCAGCTCTTCCCGACGTGAGGGTGACGCCTCTGGTTGTCGAAAGGCACCTCGGTGCGAAGTCCTTCGACGATACGTCTTTTCACAAAGAACCTCGGACTGGCGTAGCCCTCGGAATGGCCTATACGCAGTATGGTGGCGAGGTCATGGCTATTGAAGCAAGCCTTATTCCATCGGACGGCTTCAAATTTATTCTGACTGGCAAGCTGGGCGAGGTCATGAAAGAATCGGCGCAGGCGGCACTATGTTACATTCGATCGAACCTTGCCGAATTTGGTATCGACAACGATGTGCTCAACAAGAACGAGCTGCATGTTCACGTTCCCCAAGGCGCTGTCCCCAAAGATGGCCCGAGCGCCGGGACGGCTTTGGCGTCAGCTATTATTTCGGCCTGCCTCAATAAAGCCCCCAAGGCGCGCGTGTCGATGACAGGAGAAATAACGATTCACGGCAAGGTTCTTCCGATCGGAGGTCTACGCGAAAAACTGTTGGCCGCCCAAAGAGATGGTATTGATCTCGTTTTAATCCCCGAAAAGAACCGATCGCAGTACGCGGAGCTTCCGATATCGCTCAAGAAAAAGCTCAAGGTGAAGTTTGTAAAAGACTACAACGAAGTGTTTGATGAACTCTTTGATCCGAAAGTTATCCCGCTTGGTCGGAGTACACTAGAAGCCAACCGCGATTTGGCTTCCTAAGGCCTAGTACCTTGTCAGGGACGATTTGGGCCCAAAGGCGATATCAGCCCTACTTTGGAATGACGGCTCTCCTGGTCTGAAAGTCCCCTGCTTCGCATTTGTGTGACAATCTGAATATACGGCTCGGCGATCGTCCCAAGGCCTCCTCCCAGACCTGGTCAGTCTGTTTGGTTTACAAATCCCTGCCGGTCTTAGGGTGTTTGAACTTTATTGTTTTTTTCCAAAGTCCGGTTCGGCCAATTATTTCATGGGGATAGTGGGGAATGGAAAACTGGTATTTTTTGGCGAGATTTTTCTGATCGGATCGACTTTGCCCTGACCGGCCCGATCTTGTCAAAAAGCCCCTAGGTATGTCACAATGAATTCATCCCTAGGAGATTTAACATGAATGATATGCTAAAAAGGCTGTGGCGTACGCTTTTCACTGCTGTAATTTGGGTGTTTATTTTTTCGATTAATATCAGTGGGAGAAGCTTGTTTTCGTATGCCAATGAAACCCTTGTTCAAAACTCCCTAGTCCGCTTAATTGACCAAGAACTCACGGAATTATTTCACAAAGTATATATTGCAACCCGTCAGGCGCTGCGAGGGGACGAAGACAAAAAAAATACTGTTTTTTAAAGCTTGCCGTTAATCGCTAGTTTTTTTCTTGCGTTGAAGGACCAAACCCCGCTATCTACAAGACCTTATGAATGAGTTTATTCCGGGCATCTTATGTCTAAACTTAATGTAGTTGAATGGCCTGCCGCGGTTCTCGAAACCAAGTCCCAGCTCGTCACGACCTTTGACGATGCTCTCCTTGATTTTGTCGCCAGTATGCACGAAACCATGGACGACGCGAATGGCATCGGACTAGCAGCCAATCAGGTCGGTGTCGCGAAGCAGATTATAACGATCCATATTCCCTTCGAGGACAACAAGTACGAGGACCAAGAAAGCGAAAACTGCGAGGTGAGACAGCCTTGGCACGACACGCGCTTCACACTGATCAATCCCAAAATCATCAAAAGCACCGGCAAGATCCGATGGCAAGAAGGCTGTCTGAGCTTTCCCGAAATTTACGAATTCGTGGATCGTGCCAGCGAGGTATGGGTTAAAGCCCACGATGCTGAGGGCAATGAATTTGAGGTCCATGGGACGGGTCTTTTCGCAGTATGCCTGCAGCATGAGATCGATCATATCAACGGAATTGTCTTTGTAAATCGAATGAGCCGCCTTAAAGCAGGTCTTGTTAAGCGGAAAATGGCACGACGCGGCAAGCTTGAGGTCGGAGACGTCGCTCGATGAACCGCGTGGCCATAGCCCCTTCCCTGCTCGCAGCCGATCCTTTGAATCTCCAGAAGGAAATCCATGATATCGAGCAGTACGGCATCGATTTTCATCATATCGACGTCATGGATGGACACTTTGTACCCAATCTGACTTTTGGGCCACCGCTGATACGAGCACTCAAGACAATAACCAAAGTTCCGCTTGATGTGCACATCATGGTATCCAATCCCGATCAAGTCGCCTTAGACTATGTAGAAGCGGGTGCTGATATTCTTGTTTTTCATGCTGAAGCTACTGTCCATCATCATCGTTTACTCCAGATGATCAAATCCCGCGGCGCTAAAGCCGGTATTGCCATAAATCCGACAACGCCGCTCGAATCCATCAGCCCGTTATTGCCCTATATCGATCAGATCAATGTCATGTCGGTTAACCCTGGCTTTGGCGGCCAAAGCTTTATCCCTGAAACGATTGGAAGGTTGCGCCAGATCAAATCCATGGTTTCGGCTACGGGAAGGGCTATTGATATCGAAATTGATGGCGGGATCACCAATCACAATATTAGAAGCGTGATCGATGCCGGTGCCAATCTCATTGTCGCAGGATCGTATATTTACCAAAGCAAGAACCGCAAAGCCGCAATCGACTCCCTCCGGTGTTAGAAGGATTTCCCATGAATTTTGAGTTAGGCTCGTCCAGCCTTGATACAGCACTGCTCTTTGGCCTCACCCGCAGCCGCCAAAAGCTCAGCGTTAGTGCAGACGCTGCAAAGCAGTTGGACCGATATAGAAACATGGTCGATAATGCCATCGCATCCGGCAAAACAGTCTACGGACTCAACACGGGTTTTGGCTTTCTATCGCATGTCCGGATCAATGAATCCGAGCTAGACCAGCTGCAAGCCAATCTTGTGAGATCACACGCCTGCGGTGTGGGCGAAGCGCTAAGTCCTGACCTAACGCGGGCTCTACTCATTTTAAGAGCCCATACCTTTTGTTTAGGGTATAGCGGTGTTACCCGCGCCGCAGTCGATATGATTCTGGCATTTCTAGATCATGATATCCTGCCGGTCATTCCAGTTCAGGGAAGTGTCGGCGCCTCGGGTGACTTGGCGCCCCTTGCCCACTTGGCACTGGGGCTGATGGGGGAAGGCCAGGTGTTCTACAAAGGAAAAGTGGCACCTGCTGAGGCCGTGTTATCAGAACTAGGGATTAAACCGCTAAGACCACAGGCCAAAGAGGGGCTTTCGCTAATCAACGGCACCCATTTCATGACCGCTGTGGCAGCAGCAGCGATAGAGGAAGCCAGAATCCTATCGCAGGCGGCTGATATCATAGCCTGCCTTAGTCTCGACGCACTCCGCGGCTCAATAACACCGTTTGATCCTCGGATTCATGCGCTCAGGCCGCATCGAGGGCAAAGGGCGACAGCATCAAATGTCTTGATGCTGTTTAAAGAATCCGATCCAATACTGGATAGCCATGCAGCCTGTGATAAGGTTCAAGATCCCTACTCATTCAGGTGTATCCCTCAGGTTCATGGCAGCAGCAAAGACGCGATCAGCTTCGCCAAACGCACAGTTGACATCGAACTCAATAGCGTTACCGATAATCCGCTTTGCTTTGACGAAGAATCCGTGCTGAGCGGAGGCAATTTCCATGGCGAACCCATCGCCATGGCCATGGATTTTCTTAAAATCGCAATTGCCGAGCTGGGGAGCATCAGCGAACGGCGAATCGAAAAATTAACCAATCCTGCTTTAAGCGGCCTTCCAGCTTTTATTACCAAAAATGGCGGCCTCAATTCGGGATACATGATTCCCCATGTGGTGGCGGCGGCCCTAGCCTCAGAGAACAAAACCTTGGCGACACCTGCCTCAGTCGATAGCATCCCCACATCGGCGGACAAAGAAGATCATGTTAGCATGGGTCCTATCGCCGCGCGTGGTGCTAGATCTATCAATGCTAATGTCGCTAACATCCTAGCCATTGAGCTTCTCGCGGCATGCCAGGGCATTGATCTTCTTGGCCCGCTAAAACCCAACAAAACTCTAGCGACTATTTATGATATGGTAAGATCGGTGAGTCCATCGATGGACACAGACCGTAGCTTGAGCCAAGACATTAAACAGGTTAGTCATCTTATCCTGCAAGGTGAACTCAGCGCCTGTATCAATAAGCAGGGTATACCGTGGGATGAAGGCCTATGATAAGACTTTTAGCCGTTGCATTTTTCTCTATGTTTTTACCTTGGACGATTCTTGCCGAATCCGATTCGACCTCGCGTATTACCGGCGAATTTAAAATCGACAAAATCACCAAGATTTCGCCGGACAGTTACCGTATTGTTTTCACTAACTTGGATAAATCTGAGCCGCACGAGACCCTCTTTCTCGACTCAAATCAAATCCATATGGGACTCTCGGAAGGGCAAACCCTCCGGCTTTCAGCCGAAGTTTTTCAAAGAAATCCAAAAACCTGGGAAATAACTCAGGTCTTAGTTTTCCTTAAAACGACAAACTCCCACATTCCCGTCTGGCTTATTTCTCAAACCCATGGCCCAAAAGAACTTCGCGGAGCTCGCTACATCGAAATGCATGCACCGACCAGCGATTTCTTGATACTATGAATTGGGAATTCAAGAAAAAAAATTAAAAAACATCAACCCATTCAATAGAATACACGAAACAAAATTAATTTCCCTTTAGTCTTAATACCAAACTCCGATAGGCGCATTGACGGTTTGGTCTTTTGACAAAATTGAAGAACAAAGGGAAATAGAATGTCAACATTACGCAAGAGAAAAGAGGAAACAGAATTGGTCCAATTAGATATAGAAGGCAAGAGTATAGATTTGCCAGTTCTGGAAGGAAGCGAGGGCGAAAAAGGCCTCGATATCTCGGCCCTGCGCAAGGATTCGGGCTATGTGACGCTCGACGATGGCTTCGTAAATACGGCATCCTGCCAATCCGGAATTACTTTTCTTGACGGTGAAAAAGGGATTCTGCGGTACCGCGGCTATCCGATCGAGCAGCTTGCCGAAAAGCAGAATTTCCTAGACACTGCTTATCTGGTGATCAAGGGAGATCTTCCCAACACCAAAGATAAAACACAGTTTCTCGCATCGATCACCCAGTTCAACGAGACTCCCAAGGAGATCAAGAACCTGATCAGGGCTTTCCCCAAGAACGCTCATCCCATGGCTATACTTTCTTCGGTAATCGGTGCCTATGCCGGATTTTTTAGCAAATACATAGATTCTGATCCAAGTCTGGAACTTCGCGCCGAAATGATGGGTAGGCTCATAGCGGAAATAAAAAACATTGCTGCCCACTCCTACCATCACAGCCTAAACCAGGACTTTTTGCCATCAAATTTAGGTAAAGTAGACTACTCATCTGATTTTCTGCAGATGATGTTCGGCAAAACGCCTGATCCGATTGTCGCACAGGCCTTAAATATCCTACTTATCCTTCACGCTGATCATGAGCAAAACTGCTCGACGTCAACGGTAAGGCTCGTGGGCTCGTCTAAAGTAAACGTGTTTTCGAGTGTTGCTGCTGGCATCAATGCTCTTTGGGGCCCGCTGCATGGCGGGGCAAACCAGGCCGTCATTGAAATGCTCGAAGCCATTCACAATGCCGGTGGCGATTACAAGAAATTCCTCGAAAAAGCCAAGGATAAGAATGACACCTTCCGCCTGATGGGCTTTGGTCATCGGGTATACAAAAATTTCGATCCCCGAGCGAAGATCATCAAAACAGCCTGCGACGATGTTCTGAAAAAACTGGGAATCAAAGATCCTCTGCTAAGCATAGCAAAGGGTCTCGAAGAAGAAGCGCTCAAAGACGAATATTTTGTATCCCGCAAGCTTTATCCCAATGTCGATTTTTATTCGGGGATTATTTACAAGGCGCTCAATATTCCGACCAACTTTTTTACGGTTATGTTTGCCATAGGCCGTTTGCCGGGCTGGCTGGCGCAGTGGGAAGAGATGAGGCTGTCGAGCGAATTTAAAATCGGGAGACCAAGGCAGATCTATGTTGGCCATCCGAAACGCGATTTTAAATAGTCGCTTTCGCGCCGACGACTGGGCTATTATGCACGATGCTTTTTAGTCTGGTGAAACGCGAGTTTCTCTTGCCATGGGGCATGGTAGGCTTTGATACGTTCGGCGCGCTCGTCTTGGTGTAAAAGCGGATTCCCAAACGGATACCGCATGCAGAGAGATAGATACCAACACCCCGCTTGATATTGGGCTTCACGATACCGATCTTCGTGTTGCCGGCTCACAACCTCGTGGTCAGCAAAATAGAGCAGCCGAGCGAACCGATGAAACTGATCGGCATCGGAACCAAACCAGAGCGATGCCATCAGCAATTTATCCAGCTCAGCCTGGTACTCAAGCTCCACCTGCCGCACGGTTTCAGACCGCGAAGCCCTGGCTAGAATGAGATGAAAGTGCGACAACTCCTCGACAAGGACCAAGAATGCGTCCAGGACCTTATTCTCTGGCCACTGGCCATAACGAACCTCGCCAAGTCGTTCGGCAAGCTCAGGCGCAAGGTAGATTGCAATACTGATCTCCTCACCTGCCGAATTGAATACGGTAGCCCCGCGACCAGGATCAATCCCCAGATCCAAGAGAAGCAATCCGGAATCAACGTTAACTAGACGCAAAAACTCCGGGGCATTCGCAAGCAGCTTAAAGCGATAGTAGCGAGCCAAAGCTTCCTCAAGCTCAGCTGCTAGGATTTTCCAGAAGGCGGTCATGACGAAATCTTGTTTCGATTAGGCTTGGCCAGATTGAAGCCTTGCTCTTCCAAGATTTTTTGAATCCTGGTGGATCCCGTTCGGGCCCATTTTTCATAAAGAGCGATAAGGCTCGAGTCCTTCTTGATCGCCTCCTGCTTATCAGCAATGGTAGCGACAATATCCACCAAACCCGAGAACTCGTCCCCAAGTAATCGGTAGATTTCAGAAAAGTGCTTATCGGATTGAGCTTCAGAAATTCGAAAGTATGCGTTGGCACCCATGGCGATGTAGTAGTTAATATCAACAGCTCTACCGGTAAAGTACTCTTGAAAAAAACCAGCGAAGTACAGACTGATGTAACCTAGTCCTTTGAGAATTTTAAATTTGTCCGCATGGTCTGACTCAAGTGCGATTTTCAATTGGAGTGCAAGTGGAGTATGAAGGTGATGGCTAATACCAGGGCTGTCGATAAAATTACACAGCAAGGTCACTAAGTAGAATTCGATTTCGTCGGGAAGCTTTCTCTTCAAAACCGAACAGGCATCAGTAACCTGGCCCTGAAAATACTCCGCAGGGCTTACGATCGAAAGTTGGCTCATACTTGCCTCCCAGCAATTTTCAGCGCAATCTCTAATCGTTATCGGCAAAAGGCCCTCATTACTTTAGCCAGAGGATTCTTTTACCTTAGTTCAAAAAAAATCATATAAATTCAAATACATACGCATAAGTTTTCGAAAATAATTGGTCCCTTTTGCTCGAATCGCATTTATGATAGTTGTACCCTAACCAGGAGGAACCTTAAGATGACCCGCAAAGCTGATTATCCCACAGATCGGCCCATTAGTCAGCTTGGCTTGGAGGAGATCGTCCACATCGCCAACAAGGTTGGTCTCGACTATGTCGAAGCCAAACAGAAAGCCGACCATATGCTGCTGATGAAGCCGACCGTGCGAGCAAGGATCATGCTGCGTTTAGAAAAAGACGGCAAACTCAGCGAAGCCAAACTTGCTCGCCTCGCGGAGACTGATGAAGAATACCTCGAATTTCTAAAGAATCTCGCCGAAGCTAAGCGCGAATCAGAAAAGCTCAAAGTCCGCTACGACTCGTATAAAAACCTCTTCGAAGCACGACGCAGCTTGCTAAGCTACCAAAAGGCCGAGATGAGCCTCCTATAGGGACTGATCCGGCTTGTTGCTGTTTTCAGGTGGAGGTGGGGCCGGTGTTTCAGGTTTTGCAACCTTGACTGGATGGTTGCGAACTTCAAATACCTCATCAAGGTACTCGGGGTCAGTTGCTGCAAACTTCTTAAAACTTTCAAAGTACTTTTTGGACTTTTCCGGATCGCGATTTTCATAGTGCTTACCTAGAAGGTATAGCCCTTCGCTCATCCGGGGTTTTAATCTAACCGCCCGCTCCATATATTCCAGCGCTAGGGGAACGTTATGCTTGCGTTCAATCATGCATTTGCCAAGACCCAAAAGCGCTCCTGCGAGCAAAGGCTGATCTTTTAAGACATCGCGGTATAACTCCTCCGCCTGATCATACTTTTCCATCTTGAACAAAATGTCGCCTTCAACGCTCTTGAGGTAGGGAAGGTTATTCTTATTGGTAAGAGTCTGAGCTCGTTTTATCATCGCAAGCGCCTGGGGCAGCCGACCAAGCTTGAGGTTGGTTCGCGCAAGAATGATTGCAGCCTGAGCATCGTTAGGAGCAAGCTTCTGCAGGCTCTTGGCCGTGGTTAACGCCTCCGAATAAAATCGTGCCATGAAATACGACCAAGACAACGATTTAAGCGCTTTGACGCTTTTTTCATCGGCTTCCAGAGCGCGGGTATAGCGATAAATCGCTTTTCCGTAGTTGTTCTTTGCCCTATGAGCCTCACCCAAATAGAAATTTGCCTCAAAATTGCTATCGTATTTCTTGAGAGATTTCTCCAAATGTTCGATCGCTTTGCTATAGTCGCCAATCTTAACATACACTATGCCAAGGTTTCGATTTACCAGTTCATCGTGCGGACTATCGACCAACGCCCGCTTATAACTCTGAACAGCCTCTCGGAAGAGACCATCGCGAGCATAACGATTTCCCTGAAGGGCATATTTCGACTGCTCTGGTTTGGTTTTGATAATCCCTAGATCCATTGACTGGCAGCTTCCCAAAAAAAACGTCGCTAAAAATAGCTGTGCCAGCAGAAACCTCTTACTCATGAGCATGACTCTCCAAAAAGTTACCAAGAATAGAGAATGCTATTCTCATTGTAACATCTGAGGGTTTTTTGGTGACAAGGTATGCCGGCAGATTGATTAATACCTGCCCAGGTAAAATTTGCACGGCTAGACCTGGAAGAGCGCCGGTTTGTGCCGATCTTTCTCGGCTTCAACGAGTCGCTGGAAAACTACCGATTTACATAGGCCTCTTCAAAAAGAGACCAACAGTGATCATCCTGGGAATAAAAAGCAAGGACGATATGCATTTGGTCCCAATCCTTATAGCTTGCAGCTTTATAGGTATAGTAGCGTAGATTAAGGCGCCCATGCTTTCCGGCCACCATTCCATCAGGGACTGGCATGAATTCATCAAGGTAGTAACATTCGTTAGGACTGTTTCTAAGAAAGGGAATTTGTACTTTGTCAGATTCAGAAATGCCCTCGTCGCGATTTAGTAAATCAGCAACGCAACCTTGAGCTAGCCAAAATGCTAAAATTAGCAAGATGTTCTTAAACATAGGGGCCTCTAACCAAAACCTGAATCCCGTTCCATGCCTACTATCGACAGACATGGGAAGCCTCTTGATGCCCGGAGATTAAAGCATTGAAGATAATTAGGATTTTTTTTTATTTTGCACTTGTTCCAGCGATTTCTTGCCAATCCGCAAATTTTGAATTCGCGCGAGATTTGGAATGCACATTGGTACCGCTCACCAGAAACGCCTTGCAAATCAAATATATTCACCATTTCCCGAAGACTGACTATTGGACATTGGTAAATCTCAATCGCAATCGATCAGAGCAAGCCCTATTGTTCGATTCATTATCTTTTGATAAGCCTCTTAGTTTGCCTTGGCTCAAACCCATGCAGGAGATTGAACTGCTCAAAGTTAATCGGAGTTCTGGAATTGAATTCATTGTAAGGAATCAAAACCTGAATGGGAGTTGGTCGTTAGGCAAGCATACATTTTCTGGTGGCCTAGAGGGCCAATCGCCACTCCTCCCAGCAGACGAAAAACTTGCTCGCGTGATCACCATCCATGATCTGACCTATGTGATTACGGTTCGTAAAGATCTGCCCAAGTGGGCCGTAAGCAGCCTGTCGGAGAGTGAGGGTAAACTCGCTATGACACAGCTTCAAGAACATAGTGGCGAATTTAAGATTCTCGATGACTTTGGAATCATTTGGATTGAACCCCTGGGCTCAAGCAAAGGTATTGGGGCAATGCTCTACTCTTGGACTCCAAATTCTGTGCAAGTGCTAGCAAAGCTTGACTTTTTTCCAGCCGATATCTGGGATATAAGGCAGGACGGCCAAGCGCTGGTCGTCTATCGGCAACTAGGAAATGCATTGGACGGCGACGCTTCCTTGCAGCGGATCAGGATTGATAAAGCCCTCGAACCACCGACTGCCCTGTCGCTTGGGGATCTCGATCTCGTCGAACTTCGTTATATAAAAGGCCCAAGGCCCAAACTTATCGCACAACTTCTTGCTGGCCAAAAGAGTCAACTTGCCCTAATCGAGGATCGCGACGGTAAGCTCAAGGTCACCAAGAAGTGGGGTCCCCTGCCTTCTGGGGTACACTTGATTTCTGTTTTCGAGGGAAAGGCTGATGAACCAGCAGCGATATTTAAAAGACAGGAAAATCTTGCCGCACGGCATTACGTTTGCCCCCTCACCTGGAGATAAATACACTTACGCTTATAAATTCTTCTCTTCGGTTAAGACCGAAATGACCTCTAGGAAAATTTGATGCCTTGATCCGCGCCTTCATACGCTTTAGCCTTAAAGTATCACCACCTGCAAAGGCAGAAGCATGAGTACCCTTTGGTTGGTCTCAAAGCCCAAGAATGGCAGATCCTCGGTTCTGGACAAATTGCTCGGAAATTTTGCAAT
>CAZOSN010000154.1:0-11175 GCA_964582405.1 uncultured Oligoflexales bacterium
CTAAAAACTTGGGTCAAGGAAAATCGCCCAAATCTTGTTTTTGCTTGCTTGATTTTAATTCGACATTGGTTTGCTCAAGGGCAGCCATCATCCGATAAGAGGATCGGTTCGTTTGAAGGCTGGTCGAATACAATCGGCGGAATTTTACTAGCCGCAAAAATACCTGGATTTTTAGAAAACTCCGAACAGCACTACGCAGACGCTAGTGACGAAATAGATGAATGGGCGTCACTAATTCTATCGTGGGACCAAAGGTTTGGTAGGCGTGCTGTATCTCCTTCTGAGCTTGCAAACCTCTGCTATGAGCTAGGTCTTCTGCAGGGAGTGAGCTAAACTACCAATTTGCGATTCCACTCCTGAAACGGCATCGCAAGAAAAGCGTGATTCCCGGGAACAAGTCGGTGCCGGTTGAGCGCTTTCTCAAGAAAGAGGACCTTCCGCTTTGGCTCGGCGCCTTGGCTGAGCATCCGGTTCCTGTTTACTTGGACTTGGCAAAGCTCATGCTGCTGACCGGAGTGCGGTTGGGTGAGGCTTGTGGGCTTTGCTGGGATGCGGTGGATTTCACCAATAAGTGCATTAGGATTGTCCGCACGGTTTCCTGGGATGTCAGCTCAAAAAGGCCCTATTTGGTTGAAGCTACGAAGACTGCTGAGTCGGTTCGCGTGATCGGAATGCCGGAGGATCTGGTGACGCTTTTGAAAAAGCGTAAGCTGCAATCCGGTACCACCGCTTTGGTGTTTGCAAACCGGGACGGCGGCCTTCTCAGGCAGACCAAGATCTACGACATCTTCACCAAGGCGTTTAAAAGAGCCGGCTTGCAGAAATCAGGGACCAAAGTCACCCGCCATACCTGGGCGACTCTGGGGCTTTTAGCGAACGGTGGCAACATCGCGGCGATCCAAGCCAACATGGGGCACACCAACCGGCAAACGACGGAACGCTATGCCAAGGCAGTGGGATACCTCTACAATTCAGCGGTGGAAAAAACCGCAGAATACATGGACCTGCCAAACGATCACGTCGAGAATCACGTCGGCTGAGAAAGGCGGTTCGAATTTCGTAGTTATTTCAGTATGTTAAATGGTGGCGAGAGAGAGACTTGAACTCTCGACCTCGCGATTATGAATCGCGCGCTCTAACCAGCTGAGCTACCTCGCCATGCAGAAGGGGTAATCTATAAGGGGCTGTCTTACAAAAGTCAATCGAAACATATTCAGCGATCCAGATAATTAGGCAGTGGCAAGAGTTCATGATTGTTCCGGAAATCTGGACAGTGGGCGATTGCTTGGATGAAAGCAACCGCCTTCTCCATATTGGTGAGAAGCGTACAGTTGTAGCGGATCGCGGACTGACGTATTTGGAAGCCATGCGACAACTCGCGGCGTTGCGTGTTTTTGGGAAGGTTTATGACAAGATCGACCTTGCCAGATCGAATGGCTTGAACCACATCATTGGGACCTTCACCTGGCCAAGCTAATTTGATGGCATCAAAGCCATGGCGAATCAGATAGTCGGCTGTTCCTTCGGTGGCATATATCGGGAGACCTAGTTCGCGCAGGAGTTGCGCGGATTTGAGAAAACGCAGCTTGTCTTTTTCTTGGCCTGAGCTGACAAGTACCGCCTTGCGAGGAATCCGATAGCCGGAGGCCTGCATAGCAAGAAGCATGGCCTCGTGGAAATTTGATCCTATACAACCGACTTCACCAGTTGAGGCCATCTCCACTCCAAGTATGGGATCATGGCCACTAAGCCTCGCAAAACTGAACATCGCAGCCTTGACACCAACATAGGGTAATTCGTCTTCGTTGAAGCGGTCAACTTTGGGACGCCCCCCCATAATCACCTGCGTGGCGGCATCGGCGAGATTGATCCGAACTGTCTTAGACACAAACGGAAATGATCTTGCCGCACGGGCATTGCATTCGATGACACGAATTTCGCCATCTTTAGCTAGAAATTGCATATTGAATGGGCCATTGAGATTTAATCCCTTGGCAATGGCACGTCCAGCACTGCGCACCCTGCGGACTGTTTCGACATAGAGGTTTTGCGCTGGTACTATTGATGTCGCATCTCCTGAATGCACACCCGCGTTTTCAACATGCTCGGAAACAATTCCCGTCAGGATTTCACCATTGCTGGCAACGCCATCCAATTCAATTTCACGCGCCCCCACGATAAATTCGGAAATAACGATTGGATGTTCGGGAGAGGCTCTGTTCGCGACTGATAGGCAAGCTTTAAGCGAAACTTCGTCGTACGCCACACTCATAGCTGCGCCAGACAAGACATAACTAGGCCGGATTAAAACCGGAAAACCCACTTGGTCTAGAAACTTCTGCACGTCGGTCGTGCTTTGTGCCCAGATCCAGCGAGGTTGATCAATACCAAGGCGATCGAGCAGCGCGGAGAACTTGTTTCGATTCTCAGCTAAATCAATGGTTTCCGGGCTGTGCCCTAACAATTTCAAACCGGCCCTTGCAAGCGGCAGGGCCAACCTATTCGGTAATTGTCCCCCCATACAGGCAATTAGACCTTTGGGTGATTCAAATTCGGCAATGTCTAGAATCCGCTCAAGAGTCAACTCTTCGAAATAAAGCCGATCGCTGCTGTTGTAATCCGTAGAGACGGTCTCGGGATTGCAGTTGATCATAATGCTGCGCCAGCCCTCGGCCTGCAATCTGCGGCTACAGCTCACAGCACACCAATCAAATTCTACACTGGCTCCAATGCGATACGAACCGCCCCCAAGCACAATAGCCGCATTACCTCGATTGTCCTCCGGGAGTTCATCATCATAGCTCCCCCCGTAGGTTAGATAGAGGTAATTGGACGGAGATGGGTACTCGCCAGCGGTGGTGTCGATTTTTTTGACCACTGGTCTGATCAGCCTTGAGGTTCTAATCTGTCTAACCTCGCGTGCAGCCTCCTGAATTTCAGACTCCGTCATCGAGAATTTATGCAAAATAAGGTAGACAATCTGCTCGTCGCCAAAACCAGCGAGCTTCCACTGCCTGATTTGTGCCTCGGTTGATTCCTCCAAAGCCTTGCGCAGTACCTCCGTCTTTTCGGGACCCGCGTATTTGTCGCCAAGTGTTTTGAGATCGTCCTCAAATTTTGCAATCGTTCTAAGCTGATGCAAGAACCATTTGTCGATGCGCGCCATGCTATGGACATCAGCAAGTTCATAGCCACGACGGAAAGCTTCAAGAATCCAGTAGAGTCGCGTGTCGGTGGGGTTGGTCAAACCATCTCTAAGCGACGCGTCATCAATCGCGGGTCTTGCCCGAGAGAGTCCGATTGAGTCTTCGGTCACCATGCGGACAGCTTTTTGGACGATTTCACAGAAATTGCGGCCGATACCCATGACTTCGCCGACGGATTTCATGGTCGATCCTAGGCTACTGCTCACCCCGTGGAATTTGGTAAGATCCCAGCGCGGGATTTTGAGCACCAAGTAATCCATGGCTGGTTCAAAAAAAGCACAAGTAACCCCGGTTACCGGGTTTTTAAGCTCGAGAAGATCATAGCCCATCACAACCTTAGCCGCGATATAGGCAATTGGATACCCCGTTGCTTTGCTGGCCAAAGCCGACGACCGCGATAGGCGTGCATTGACTTCGATGATATAAAACTCTTTTGATTCGGGATGCAGCGCATACTGGACGTTGCATTCACCGACAATCCCAAGCGAACTAATTATCTTGACCGCAGCATTGCGCAAAATTTGATACTCGTCGTCGCTTAAAGTCTGCGACGGCGCTACCACGATCGAATCCCCAGTATGAACCCCTAAGGGGTCGAAGTTTTCCATATTGCATATGGTGATAGTATTGCCACGGCTATCGCGCATAACTTCGTATTCAACTTCTTTATACCCCCGGAGCGACTTCTCGATCAGAACCTGAGGCGAAGTCGTCAGAGCGGGGTTTACAATAGAGTCCAATTCCTCGAAGTTTTCAGCAAAGCCGCTTCCCAAGCCGCCCAAAGCATAAGCCGCTCGGATAATAACTGGAAAACCGATATCACGCGCTGCAGCATGGGCTTCATCTAAAGTCGTGCAAGCTCTACTTGCGGGAATCGGCATTCCCAAGCTCAGCATTTTCTGAGCAAAGCGGTCACGATCTTCGGTCAGCCTCAAAACATCCGGCGCCGTGCCTAGGTTCAGAACATCGTATTTTTCTAAGATGCCGAGTGCATCCAGTTCGATGAGACAGTTGAGCGCAGTTTGTCCACCAAATCCCGCGATGATTGCATGCGGCCGCTCTTTCTCGATAATTTTCGTCACCCAGTCTGGTTCGACCGGATAAAGATAGACGGTCACCGACTCGCTAGGGTTTGTTTGCACAGTGGCGATATTTGGGTTTGCGACGATAACCTGGCAGTTTTCTTCGAGCAATGCTTTGACAGCCTGGGTTCCCGAGTAGTCAAACTCTCCGGCCTGACCGATCGATAAGCCGCCAGAACCAAGCACCAATACTTTGGGCCGATCCGAAGCCGCAGCAAGCTTGGGATGAATTGGCATTACGATTTAACCTCGGCGACAAAATGTTCGAGAATCCATGCGGTATCACGAGGACCGCCGGATGCTTCGGGATGAAATTGGACGCTTTGAAACGGTTTAGATCTG
Organism: uncultured Oligoflexales bacterium; assembly: GCA_964582405.1. GTDB lineage: Bacteria > Bdellovibrionota_B > Oligoflexia > Oligoflexales > Oligoflexaceae > CAZOSN01. The sequence goes on from CAZOSN010000154.1 coordinate 4,631, forward strand.
TGTCTAATCCCCTCAATCGATTCGTCATTGGCATTGCGAAACCAGGGTTCCCAATCCGGGGGGATGGACCCAGAATCGACGACATAGCCATGATTCTGCGTTGTCATGAAACCGCGACGCGTCGCAACTTCGTAGACGGGTTGATTGTGGCTGCGGTGTCCATATCCCATTCGGCTGGTCGAGGCGCCAGCGGCAATGCTCATCAATTGATGCCCAAGGCAAATTCCGAGCAGCGGACGATCCTCTTTAAAAAGTGAGGCTATTTTCTGTGTCAGATTACCGGTTTTCATAGGATCACCTGGCCCATTACTTATAAGCCAGCCATCAACATCAAATCTTGCAAAATCGGCATCCCAGGGAATAAGCACGACTTCGCAATCGGTCGCCAAAAGGCGCCGAACGATATTCCATTTGATTCCGCAGTCAATCACACCTATGCGTGCGGAGCCGGACCCCAAATACATCGGTGCTTTAACCGATACCTGGCTTATGATCTGATGCTGCCCTGGGTCATAGAATCTGCTCGGATCCACGCCCAAATCCAAACTCTCGTAGCGAACCCCGAGCGGATTGGTAGGTACAATTTTACCTAGCAAATTAGGCACAGAGCGGATCAGGTGCACTAGATGCCGCGTGTCGATACCGACAATTCCGGGGATACCCTCGTCTTTAAGCCAGTTGTCAAGGGATTGAAAGCTTTCCCAGTGGAAAACCTCGGGGCTATCCATCGACAGGACTATAGCCGCCGCCTGACTTGCATGGCTTTCAAAACCAAGCGGAATTTCGCCCCGCATCATTTTGTGCGGAATGCCGTAGTTGCCGATAAGCGGGTAAGTAAAAGCGAGAATCTGTCCGAAATAGGATGGGTCGGTGATGGCTTCGCTGTAGCCGACCATTCCCGTTGTGAACACCAACTCCCCACTCGACAGAACCGGCGCCCCAATGAGGTCACCCTCAAACCGTTGTCCGTGTGAGAGGACCAGAGAGCATTTCTGACGCATCAGAAGTCCTTATTAAGTGGATTTGGGTTGCCGCCAAATTGCGAGGAGAGTAGCCTAATGCCTGCCCGAACGCTACGGTGAAATTTTAATTTTTTTCAACTCTAAACAATATGTCCTGTATAACGCTGAGGAGCTGACTATGAGTCATAATGAAACGGTTATTGTCTATGCGAAGAGGACTCCTATTGGCAAGTTCATGGGCGGTCTGTCTTCGATTCCTGCTCCTCGACTCGCAGCCAGCCTCGTCGATAATGCCCGTCAAACACTCAAGCTGGGTGGCCACGAAGTAGATGAAATCATCATGGGCCAGGTTCTAACCGCAGGCGTCGGTCAATCTCCTGCCCGCCAGTCGGCAATTTTCGGTGGTCTGCCAATCTCAGTTTGTGCCACAACTGTGGGCCGCGTCTGCGGCAGTGGTATAAAATCTGTGATGCTCGCTGACCAAGCCATTCGTCTGGGTGATGCCAAAGTTGTGTTTGCCGGTGGTCAGGAGTCTATGTCGCTTGCCCCACATATTTTAGCTAACTCCCGCACAGGTCTAAGGTTTGGTGAGGCAGCCTTAAAAGATTCGATGCAATGGGACGGACTCTGGGATGCGTACGAAGACATGGCTATGGGAACCTGCGCCGAGGCTTGCGCTGCCAAGTATGGATTTTCGCGCAAAGACCAGGATAATTTTGCACTCGAAAGCTATAGTCGAGCGCGCCAGGCAGTTGAATCTGGCGTTTTTGCATCGGAAATTTTGCCGATAGAAGTAAAATCCCGCAAAGGGTCAGTACTGATCGAACTCGACGAAGAGCCATTTTCTGTTGATCTTGAAAAGCTGGGTTCACTGAAACCAGCTTTCGTGCCAGAGGGAACAATCACCGCCGCTAACGCATCGAGTATCAACGATGGTGCAGCCTTAGTTGTTATTATGAACCGTAAAACAGCCGAAGAACTCAAGCTTAAACCTATCGCTCGAATCGTGGCTCAGGCGTCTTATGCGCACGAACCAAAGATGTTTGCGACTGCGCCAGTCGGGTGTATTCAAAAGCTCTTCACCAAGTCAAATCTCTCGGTCAAGGATATCGACTGCTTCGAAATTAACGAGGCGTTTGCCGTGGCTACCATGGCTGCGATCAAGGAACTGTCGCTTGACCCTGCTAAGGTCAACCCTTGCGGCGGAGCCGTTGCGCTGGGTCACCCGATTGGCGCTAGCGGAACTCGAATTCTCGTGACGCTTCTGCACACCTTAGCGCGGGAGGGGAAAAAACGCGGGCTCGCCACCCTCTGCATCGGTGGTGGTGAGGCAAGTGGTGTGATCGTCGAGCGAATCTAACGCCACGCGCCCCCTCACACTCAACGCTATCCGCGTTGAATACTGCAAATCACCAAAGTTTGCACATGGGGTCACTTCGGTATTTTTCGCACATCGTGCTCTGCGATTCTCAGATGAGTGATGAGTAGAGAAGAGTTAAGGATTTCTTAGAAACGGATTGGTTTGCACATGGGGGCCATTGCTTGAAATGCCATAGGCTTTCTGGGCTTTTTTAGCCAGCGCCTGGCTGGCTGTTACCTGTGCTATGTACTTTGCACAGCAGGCCTTACAGGATAGATCCGGTGCTTCAATGCCGTCGTATTTTGGATGCTTAATGCAAATGAGAGATCCCGCCATAACCGCTCCACATGATTTGTAGTCAACCACCGTAGGATTCTGTTGCATGGGTTATGCCAGTTTGTGGATACAGGACGCGGGGGATAAACCCTTTACTTTATAGAATGTTAGGGATTACTGGGATCGGGGCGGGTGTCGAGTGAGTTTGCATGATGGCGGGTTTCTACACAGATCTGGCCACTCGGTGGCGGAGTTAGTGCTCTCTGGCATGCATCGTCCATAACGAATCGAAAGGTCCAGAATTCAATGGCTCTTTTTTGACGATGCCTTGGTTGCGGTTCCGGAAACCGAATAGATCTGAACGATCAGGAAATTGCGGACCTGCATGCGCGTGCTGATATTAGCTGCGCCGCCGCGGCTTGCCAGCTTGCGAACCACCTCGCGCTCCAGTCCATCCGGACTTGGTGTCGTCAAGCCAAGGAATCCGACACCCGATGCAGACTCGGTCACTGTGTCTTTGCTGCCTTTGGAAATATCACTGATCGATACGCTCGTGAGTGAGACGCATCCTTCCATAAAAACAAGAATCACGAATGCTGAAAAAGCCTTCAAGCAGAATTGTGCGGTTTTTTGTTGCATTCGTCGCTCCTTAGTCAGAGTTCAAGCCCACGGCCTGATATCGGCGGCTCTTCGAGAAACTTTAGCCGAAACTGCCGATCAACCTTGAAGTCCAGAGTTCAGCTGGGATATGGTCTTTTTCTGCAAAAAACCAAACTAGCGACGAAGATGAGAAAGGGCGGCCTCCGACTTTCTTAGTCAACCTTAGTCAACTGGATTGAGCCTATTCGGGCCTTAGTGCCAGCTGCAGCTGATATTTTCGGTAGCCGCGATTCAAGGAGAAGTGGTAGCCTGACCAAAGTTTTTTACTAGAAATAGGGGCTGTTGACGTTTGCCTCTTAACATATTGAAAATAAATAAAAATTTCCGCATTCTCCTAGGTTCTTTGATTCCCCGCTAAATGATTGGGAATCAGGAAACCCAGGAGTATGGGAATATAAAACGTCAACGACCCCTAGAAATAGGCTCCCGAGGCAAAAGTGCGCTTATCTCGTTCCATTATGGCCTGGCTAATTTTGGTGATCGCTGGACTCGCGACCCCAGTCCTGGTCTACAGAATTACAAAGAAAAAGGTTACTAATCTCGACCCGCTTGGCAAGAAGAATTGGCGTGAGACCATCGAGCATCCTTTCTCTATGGAAAACGACCATGAGGGAATAAGGGTTGAATGGGTCAACTCGATTGATCATGCCCCACATATCTGCATGTCCAACAATGGACTATGGCGTTCGGTGATGGTTTCCTATGAAGGGAAAAAGCTGCTGTCCTCCAGCAGAAAACATCGTCCCGGCGCCAATGCTGAGGTTAATTTTGGGCTCAGGCTTTGGGACCTCACCACCAAAAAGCCTCTTTTTGAAGGTGCGAGATTCTATTTAAAAAAAGCGATGGTCAATACTGAGCAATTTAAGTCTGATCCGCAGCAGTTAGCCTACTATATCGACTGCAGCCTTTTTCCGCCAGGCGACTATCTGATAACAATCGAGGCGATACAAGAGACGATCGCCTGGCAGTCGAGCTTCGCAGACCCCGCAAATTACATCACAGAGTCGCTACACATACTGAATCCGGAACAGGCGCAACCCCAGCTCGGTTCCGCCTACGAGGAGCTTTCCGACAGAGTCGGAGCATTTGCGACCCGGACTGGATTGCCACGTGATGCCATGCTCAAGGCATTGGCTCAGGCTAGCCTGGAAGTGGCTTATTCATGGGGCAACATTATGCTGGGCAACCGGTCATTCGAAGGCTCTCCTCTGTGCGGTAAGATAGACATCGCAGAACAAGCTGCCATACTTTTGGCTCGGCAAACTCTTCTTCCCGAAGAAAGATATCAGGAGAAAAAGTTCTGGTATCTCCCCATGATGACCATGATGGACTATATCTCTCATGTCGCCCTTCGTATCGACACGCAGAATTCAGAAGCAATCCTACGGCAAGGGCTGCCTCACAATGGTGCTGATATGCTCGAACTTTGGTATGCGCTAGCGATAATCAATAATTTTAATAATAACATGGGTATTTCGGAACGTTCTGAATTCCATTTGGACAATGCACTCAACGCTCTCGCGCGTGCTGTGGATGACTTTTGGAATGATGATTTTCACTGTTTTACGGATTCAGGATATCCGATGCAGGATCTTGATCATGAAGCCATTTGCCCCAACTACCTAAACTTTGCCGCGATCAATGCGCTGCGTGACCTGTTTGTTTTTCCAGGAAAAGTTGTCAGAACCGTACCCGGCCAACTCATTGAACACGTGATCAAGGTGTCTAAAATTTTTGAGGCAGCAGAAGCCTATCTTCCCCATTATAAGCCCTATGGTGTCGTTGACAAACCTCCTTCCTACGCAATATTTGTTCAGCGTATGGCGCCACAATATGATCGATTCTTTTTTGGTCCTATCAAGCCGCCACCATCATCCGGTTGGTATGATTGCATGGATCAACCTCTTAGCTACAAAAATACCTGGCAAAACTGCTCGCCCGCTCAACTCGCAGAGAAATTCCTTAAATCTCACTCCGAACCGAGCGAATGTAGGAAAACCACGCTTGATGCTGCGCATATTATCCTGAGATTCGACCAGCTAACACGTCGCTAGAACTACTCCGTTAAGTCGGGGAGGGAAAGGTTTACGGGCTGGTAAATGAGGTTTTTTTCTCGCCAAGCGACGCAGCCATCATCGACTTAACGGAATAGTAGTAGAGGTTGCACTTGAGTTGTCCATTGCTTTAGAAAAATTTGAGTCTACGCAGCTCGGGGGAGAGATAGTGAAAAACGGGTGTCTCCGGGATGGCTTTTAACCTTGAGATCCCCACCGTGTTCGATCACAACTTTTTGACAAATGGCAAGACCTAGCCCCATGCCAGGGGAGTTACCCGAAACTTTGGTTGTGAAATAGGCCTCGAAAATCTTTGACTGTAATTCGGGTGGTATCCCTGGACCATCATCTCTGACCAGAATTTCGAGAAAGCGATCCCGTTCGTTGATTGTGACGTCGATGTGTGCATGACGGTCTTGGCTAGCCTCCGCAGCATTTTTGATGATATTGATCAGAACTTGCTTGATCAGCTGCGCATCAACGTTCACTGTTGATTGATCGACTTTGCTGGTGAAGGAAATTGCGTGTTCGGGAAACCCCGCTTTTTCGAGTTCGACGACTTTGCGCACAAGTTCATTAAGATCTGCGGGGCCTAATTTGGGCTGAGGCATTTGGGCGAATCGCGAGAAATTATCAACCATGCGTCTCAAACCAGCTACCTCATCAGAGATAATGGTTTTTGCATCCTCAAGGAGTGCTCTAAATTCCGCATCGTCTCCTTTGTAGCGGCGCACCAGCTGGGTCACCATCATCTGAATGGGTGTTAGGGGGTTTTTTATCTCATGGGCCAATCTGCGGGCTATGACTTGCCATGACGCCATTTTTTCGAGGTATTGCCGTCTATTGCGGTTTTCCTCGACTTCTTCGGCCATAATATTAAACCGCGTGGCAAGATAGTAGAATTCTCCTGACCAATCATAGGCAAAGCGGAAACTAGAGTTAGATTCCGACCATTCAGCAAAGCCCTTGACAAGCAGATCGATATTTTTTCTAAACTTTCGATAGACGAAAAACATGGACATGCCAAAGACGGCCGACGCAATCAGAACTATCAGCACCTGAATTGTGATCAGCGTGGGTTGCACCGATTCGTGCCATGCCGCGCGTATACCAAGGTTTCTTTTAATGAGTTCTTCGGCGCTTTGAAACTCTTTACGAACCAGGGCCTTTGGAAGGGCCGCAGAGAAGTTTCGGATTTTGATCGTCGCTTGATCCGTCCAAGCGATCACGTTT
>CAZOSN010000155.1:0-11159 GCA_964582405.1 uncultured Oligoflexales bacterium
GGGAGCGACAGAAAACCTGCATTGTCAGCGCTAGCGGTCAATCCGGAAATGAATCCTTACTTCAAGGCAAGATGGCATTAGTCTTATAATTTAAGTTACTTAAATCTATCTTTATAGATCACTTTGCGTCTGGGCCGATTTTTGCTCCAGAGTTACTCGATAGTAACAACCAAACATCTCTTTAAGAAAGGAATTCACAATGTCGATCAAACTTTCCACCATCGCATCGCTAGGAGTCGCGTTAGGACTTTTGTCAATTTCGTGTTCTAGCCAAAATGCAGCTTCTGACAAAGGCAGCGAAACAAAATCAGTATTAAGCTCAAACCTGGAAGAAAATAAAGTTGTAGAGAGGTCGGTTCCATTGCGCGACGCAACGATCAATGGGCCCGTGACCTACACTAGATATTATGGTAATGGCGCTGCTATGGCTTTCGGCGGTCTAACAATCGGTTTCCCAACTAACGGCTTTCGCCCCTATGCTAATTACGAAGGAAGCGGGGTCGTCCTCTTCGGTAGTTCGAAATACCAATATTCCGTTAAAGTCGTGAATGAAAATATTACTATCAATTATTCGGCTAGTAGTTCGGATAAGATTTTTGACTGGTCCAACGCCGAAAAGACCAAGGACCTCCGGAGAGGAATTGAAGCTGCTATTATGGATTCCATTGAGACGTCACAAACCTTTACATGGCTAGAGAACGCCTCAACCGTAGGCACATCGAAGCCAGGCGAGAAATACGGGTATTTGGTGACCAAGTCAGTTTCACTACGCGACGCGCATATTAACGGGCCGGTTACGTACACCCAATACCACGGTGAGGGCATGGCGACGGCACATGGCGGCTTGAAGCTTGGTATCCCAGATATCGGATTTCGGCCCGAAGCAAATTACGAAGGAAGTGGCGATATCGAAGTCGATGGCTCAACCTACCAGTATTCAGTCAAGGTCGTGAACGAAGATGTCACTATGACTTATACAGCAGCAAGTGCGGATAGAATTTTCGACTGGTCAAATTCAGAGGTGACAATGAACGCTCGAAGAAAATTAGAAGCTGCAATCATGGGCACCATCGAGACGAGTCACACGCTTTCTTGGCAGGAGTTTTTTTACGCGGACAAAGACGAGACTAATTCCATCGTTGGTAGCTACGAAAACCATCTGTATGACAACGATCCGGCGGCCAAAAATGACTGGCACTTCGCGGAAGTTTCGAAGGCAGCTGAAGGTGTCTATACCTGGACGAACCATGCTGGAGTCTCCTGGACCTTGACACAGTCTGCTGTCAGGGACGAATTTGATGTTAGCAATTGTCCTTACGGCCAATACACCAAAGCCCACGTGATTCGAAACACTGACGGTAGCGTGGCAAAAATCATGGGTCCTTGGGACGAATCTTACGACCGAAAGTATAGATAAACAAATCGGTTTGCGAAAAATTTGCGTTCTGCGTTTTGTCAACGGCCGGCATCACCATCAAAAGTAGAGCGGGAGTGGCTCCCGCCCTACCTCCGAAAGATTAGGCCCGCCATTTGGTTAGTCGGTAGATTCCCGCACCAAGGTAGTCAGCCAAATCTAAAATCTCCGCATTTGTTTGACTATAGAGCCAATTTAAAAATTACGGCTGACTTGCCTACAGAGTGTGACGTAGGTGGGAAGAAAAATAGTCAGGTCAACCCTGAGGTGGCTGCTTGATCGATGGCCGAGAGATGTTGATAAAAATCGTCTCCATGCTGATAAAGCTTATCCGATCATGCGAAGCCTCTTGATCGGGCATGGGCACGTTATGACTTCACGTCTGGGCGCTACGCGCATTCGATCCTTTTGTCTCCGGAATATTTAAATTGGCTCCTAAGTATGTCAGAAAACTAAAAGCCCAACAAGAGAAGGCGGCCGTCATTAAATCAAACTAGACACCACGTCAAAGGCATCCTGAAATGTGCTGCCGCCCGGGATAAGAGCCAGTGCTGATTTAATCGCTTTTTTGAAGTCCCCATCCATCAAAGCCTGGGTCCCTTCCGCGGCTATGCGGAGCGGGCTGTAGGGTGAGAGGGTGCCGAGCGCTTCATCCATAGCCCCCAGAGGGTCGCTGTTTGCCACGCTGATAAAGGAATTGATGAGGGCCTCGCGCTTTGACTTTGCTAACTGAGGATGGGAAGCCAGAACCGTGTCTGGCTCGTTGGATGCACCGCCTTCGGGAGGGGAGCTAGCGCTGCTGCTAGCATTCTGAATGGCGAGATCAAACACATGATCGACGGCGGATTTGAAAGTAGCCTCATAACCACGATCAGTCAGGATGCGCCGAAGTTCGCTCTCGACAGCCTTTTTGTGAATTTCAGGTTGCCCTCTTAACACGGCTAATATCGCCCGAACTTCTTTCTCGGAAACCGACGGCAGGCTCGGCTTGCTTTGCAGCAGCTTTCGCGCAAGGCGGGTCACCACCTCGGGGTCTCGACCTTTAACGGACGCCTGCAATGCTCCCGTGATAGCCATCAATTCGCCGATGCTGGCGTCCATGCGCTTGAGTAGGGCAAAGTTCTTGCGAATTTCGGTGAGGGTTTTGGGGCCCGGCCTATTGCTGATATAGGATGCGCTTGCAAGCGAGGTCAGCCGCGCTGTAAAAGCATTAGCATAGACACTGTAGCTACTCGACGAGATCAGGGATACCTGAGTTGCCAGCGGTACAGTCGCGTTCATAGCTTGAGCAAGCCTGTTCATTGCATTCTGCTCGGCCGCCGACGGAGCTTTGCCCGCGAGCTTGCGGCTCATGGTGGTTAGCTCGATAGCTGCTGAGTCCTTGAGCTGCAACAGAAACGTGGCGCCTTCGACAGGTGCGAGCTTAAGTTCAACCCTGGCTTTTCTTATTTCTTTGAGCAGATCGCTTGTCGGCCGCGGTGGTTCACCGCTCCCAGCTCCTTTGAGGCCCGCAACAAGCTCCAATACGCCTCTGGTTTCGGATTCGATCGATGTGAGGGTAGCCTCGGCCTCTTGATTCTGAGCTTGCCAGGATTCAAGAAAGGCCTCTGTCGCAGGCGGCGGGGCCTCATACCGCCTGATAATCTCGTCTGAGGTTAATTTACCCTGACCTGAGTTCGACCTCGGCTCCTGTTTGAGAGACTTCTTGGATTGACGCGCGGCATTCTCCTTGCTGGAGGTTGGGACGTCGGCTGATGTCTTGGATTTTGTCGATCCGGAGGAAGGTGTGCGGTTATTCTTCGTCAGGCCATGGCTTGTAACGCACGAGGATATTGCTATACAAACTAGCAAAGCAACAATAAAGAAAAATTCCGCCTTCTTTTTTGGCAACTTACGAAGGTGAATTGAGATTACCGCAAACACGTCACCTCCCCTAGTACCCCTTCAGCATTGATTTTGGGGATCAGCGGCTCAGCTGCCGCCCATCTTGGCCGAAAATCGATTCAGGGAAACCTCGAAATAGCGCTGCTATTCCTTCGGCTTCCCTGAATCGATTTTCGACCAACCTGGACAACATCTAAACCACCGATCCCCAAAATCAATGCTGAAGGGGTACGAGCTCCGAATCCTCAGTGTGATCTCTTTGAGCCTGTTTAAAAAGGGCCTGTTTTTGATTTTCTCTGCGTTGACCCTGCGCTTCCGATGCTCAATTATGCGCAAATAAACTGCGCTTCGGTTCTCGGGTCGCCTTGATAAAATCAAAAACAGGCCTTTTTAAACAGGCTCTTTGAAAGTATAGCGAAAAAATCCGGGTTTGCGAAACCATGATGCTTCTGTGCTTCTAAATCCAACAGGTCAGTCGACAAAGACCATGCGCGCCAGTGCAGTGAAATAAATGGCCTGCTTCACCCGATTCACGTGGCGAATTCGGCAGATAGCCTGGCGATACAGCGCCAGTTGCTTGTGGTAGTTGTGTTGGTAGCAGAAATCCTTAAGCTCCGTTTCGGTGGATTCGAGCAGGGCTGCACGCGTGGTTTTAAAATCGATGATGACGGCGCTGCCGTCGAGGCCTTCCAAGTAAAGATCGATTTGACCTCGGATAAGCTGATTGCCCACCAGGGCCAGCACAGGAAGCTCCGGATAGTGCGCGGGGTAAGTGTCAAATAGATCGGCTAATTTTTGATCTTTGTGGATAGCCGCAAGTTCACCTTGCAGAATCTGGCTCAGATCCGGTTTGATGCGTTCTCCGGTTAGGTTGCACCAGGCTCTATCCAGGTCAAAGGGCAGTCCGCGGCAAAACGCCTCAAGGCCTAGATGGATCACGCTTCCGACAGACTGGCTATCGGCTCTGCTCAACACGGGAATAGGCGCAGAAGGAGTGTCGGACTCAGCGCCCTTAAGGAGCCTGTGAGGGGCTAACGACAAGATTTGAGTCGGCAGACAGTCCCTGAGTGTCGAGAGTGTCGAGAGTGTCGGGAGTGTCGGGAGTGCCGGGAGTGCCGGGAGTGCCGGGAGTGCCGAGAGTGCCGGAAGAGGCGGTGCGGCAGGTTTTTTGCTGATCTCTGCGATGATGGGCTCGGCTGATGGCTGACGCTTCTCGAAAAAAATCCCAGTGGAGGATTTGGGAGCAAACTCAGCGAGCGCTTCGGACAAAAGCGGGAAAAAACCTAGCCGCGCTGCCTTGGGCTTTGATCCGACGACGATAAGATGATGTCTGGCGCGGGTGAGCGCCACATAGAGAAGACGGGCATTTTCGTCTTCTGCCGCAGCATCGCTTTCGGTAAATAGTCGGTCAAACCCAGGATGACCAACGGGCATGGCCGTTTTTTTGCCGACATAATACACGCCCTGCGGATCATCTTTTGGTCCAGCCTTAGCCCAGTAGAAATCGCGCTTTGACCAGGCCTCGCCCGAACCCACGAGGGCCACCAACGGAAATTCTAGTCCCTTTGATTTGTGTATCGTCATGAGTGTGATGGCATCGGTTTCGATCGAAGCCTCACCAAGGGTGCCCGCGGCTTCGAGTCGTTCCAGATGCCGGAATAGTGCGGGGTAGTCCGCGTAGCCTTGCTCTTCCCATCGCATCAGCCGCTCGACAAAAAGCCCGAGATTTGACCGAGCCTGCCGGCCCTGATCGCCGCCAAAGGCTAGAGAATACCGATCTTCGAGCTCAAATCTAACCAGCGCATGGGCCACCGCCTCATGCGGCAACAGGTAGCGAGCTTGTGCGAGAAATTCGTGCCATTCTGCGGGTAACAGCTTTCCCAACGCCCTGGGACCTTGTTCCAGGGCTGCCATGATCTGCTCCTCGCTGATTCTTAGCGCGGGGCTTTTGAGCAAGGTTGCGACCGCGATGGGATCCATGGGCCAAACAATTAGCGTGAGAAGCGCCCGCATATCGATGATCTCAGGCCTCGTCAGAAAACCGCCGCCCTCTTTCAGGCAGACGGGCAACCCAGCCCGGCGCAAGGCGTCAGCCAATTTTTGCGCATGCGTGGCACTTCGGTAGAGCACGCCGCAGTCTCCTGGCCGCAGCCTGCGCATAGTTTTTTGCTCCTTATCGAACACCTCTGGCGTATCAGCCCCGGGAGCCCAAAATCCGGCTAGAGTCTTGGCCAAAAAATCGCATTCTTCGGCAAAAGAGGCTAGCTCGGGGCTTACAAGAATGCTGCCATGAGCAGGGACTGCAGGAGTTGCGCCTTTTAAGCCTGTGCTATGCACGGGGAAATCAGGCCAAAGTTTGGTAAATACAGCGTTCACATAGTCGAGGACGATGGGCGCGCTGCGGAAGCTCGCGTTGAGTTCGGCCACGCGCACACCGAATTCCCCGGTAAGCGGTCCGCGGATGGCGTGCATGATGGAGGGATCCGCCTCGCGAAAACCATAGATCGACTGCTTGGCATCGCCCACGATAAATACCGACGGGACAAGTCCTGTCGGGGAGCTTTCATCGGCGCCCTCGCCGGCCAGGATTTCATGACAGATCGGATCAAAAATCGCCCATTGGAGGGCGCTTGTGTCCTGGAATTCGTCGAGCATGATATGCCGGATATTTTTCTGAAGCAAAAATCTTGCACCGCTCGCCTCAGGCTTGGAAAAAATATGAAAACATCCCTTGGCAAGATCATCAAACTCAGCACAAGGCGCCGCCGATTTCATTGCCCCGAGGCAGTTCAGAAACTCATCATAAAGTGGCTTGATCAGGTTTCCGATTTGGTTCAACCGCGCTAATTTCTGAGCCTGATCAAAGCGCGCCATCTCATCTTCGATCACCGCGATCGCGGCCGAATGTTCGGCGCGCTTTTTGCCTTTGAAACTTACCCCGCTCACCTTAAGCTCCTGAGTCAGAAGCCTGCCCTGGATCAAGGCCCTGAGTTCGCCCTGCTGAACAGCGCTGGTAAGCTCGCCTCTGCGGGCCTCTGGAATAGCCTGGATTAAGTCCATCAGGGGTTCGCGCAGTCTGGATATCACCTCGGTCGAACTGATGACAGGAAGTTCAGGGTGCAAGACAAAGTCCTGCCCGGTGTTTTGTTTGTTGAGCCACAGGTAGGTTTTGAGCCGCAGAAGATTGAAAGTTTGGATTTCGATATCAGTAAAACTTAGATCAGCCGAGGCTTTGCGAAACTCATCTGGATCAAACCTTCTGAGCAGAGCCTGCTGCCAGCCCTCGCGCTGCAAAGCGCCAAGCTCCCAAGACTCCCCGATCGAAAACCCCGGGCGAAACTTGAGCTCAGCCGAGCTTGCCTCCCAGGGAAATTTGCGTACCCAATCATGAAAAATGCTGTCAATCGTCGTGATCCGCAGCCGCTGCGAGGCGCCCAGGATCTGCATGCCGACCTTGGCTGCGGTTTGGGGTGGCTTGAGGCGGAGTCCGGCATAGCGAGGCTCATGCCTGGCATGGGCTGCAAACGCTGCCAGGTCGCGTTCAAATTCTCTCTGGGCGTCCGGTTTGGACAGAAGCAGCGCCGCGTCGTGCAGGATACGCTCGCGCATCTCCTGAGCGGCTTTGCGGGTAAAGGTTAGGGTGAGGATACTGTCAGGTGCGGCACCCGCGCCAACCAAAAACTGAAATCGCCGGCTTAGCTGATAAGTTTTTCCCGACCCCGCCGATGCGGGCACGAGAAAGGACAGGTACGGGTTTGCAGGATTCTTGCCGGCGTCATGCTCGGCGCGGGGTTCGTTCATGGTTGAAATTGCCCCAGTGTCTCTCGATGCCAACGAAGAAGCGCGGCATTCACCGTCCGCCTTAGTTGAATGAGCTGGTGCATCGCCCGAATCGATCAGCGACGTGCAAAATTCACCGTCCGCCTTAGTTGAATGAGCTGGTGCATCGCCCGAATCGATCAGCGACGTGCAAAATTCACCGCCCGCCTTGGTTGAATTTGCCGCTGCATCGCCCGTTGCCAGCGGAGTAGCGCGCAACTCCTTGCTTGCATTCAAGGCTGTTGGCCGGTCCTTCTGGAGAGCCGCCGCGATGAGGGGGATTTCTGATTCCCCGCTCAAGGCTTTCTCCCCCTTGCGGCAGATGCCGCCAAAATCACAGTAGCGGCATTCGTTGGCCTCGGCAAAAAAACCATTTTTCGCGTCGATCAAACGCTCTTTAGCTTCCCATGCCTTGGCAAACGCCTCGATGAGGTTCTCGATCCGAGGGGTAAATTTTGTGACCAAGCCACGCGCCAATGCCGCCTCGCGTACCTCCTCGCCCACGGCAACCGGAGTCCATTCGCCGTCGAGGATGCTCCAATAACCGAGCAGCATCCGACTTAGCGGCGCCAACCCCTGATCGGCAATAGCCAGCGCATAGAGTGGAAGCTGCGGCATCAAGCCCTTGCTAACCTGAGCGGTTGTTTTTGGTGTGCGCCGCTTATAGTCGGTGATGACAATAAATTCGTCGAGCTCGTCGATACGATCGATCGAACCGGCAAGCTGTCTCGTCATGCCATCGATCACGAGGTTATGGCATGGGCCACCGCCCAGGCTGAATTCGCGGCGCGTGCGCGCGAGCGCCCTGACATCTTTGGGCGGGTAGAGCACAGAGATATGTTTTATAAAAGCCGGCCAGCCCGCAACTTTGAGTTGAAGGAACAACGAAGTCTGCGCGATGTTTTTGGGGCCTAGGCGGGCCGACAGCGTCAGGAGTTGGGAAAGCGCCTTGTCATGAAAATCCGCCTCGATCAACTGACCTGGCGTCTGCGCGAGATCTGCCATGAAATGCTCGAGCACGAGATGAAGCCAAGCGCCTTCGGCCTTGGGGTCTGGTTCGTCGCTTGGAAGCTTGGTTTGGGCAAGTTTAAATTGGCCGAGGCGAAATCGATAAGGGCAGTCGAGCAGTTGAGTCAACGACGTGGCGGAGATGCGCTGGCAAAATTCGCGTGCTGGTTTTACCACAGGGGATTCGACAGAGTAGGGGAAATCCATACGAGCTTGCTGACTTGGCTCGTCAGGCTTTTCCTTGCATCTGATCGCAAGTTGAGCCGCCACAAGCCGTTCGACAAAACGAGACGGGATTTCCGGTTCGCCGTCGCTCTCTTCACAGCGAGTCAGCACCAGCTGCCCTGTTCCGCGGAGCGTGAAAAATGTCATCTCTTCCATCGCTTCGAGTTTGGGCCATCCAGGCAATCCGATCTGTCGCTTGAGGTAATCATCGACCAGCTCGTCTCTGGGCAGGGCTTTGGGGAATTTTCCCTCGTTGCAGCCCACGATGATCTTGACAGCAAGGCTAAGGTAGCGAGCTTCCCGGAGGCTCAATACCTGCACGCCGTAAAGCGGCTCGCCGATGACATGAATCTCTTTTGCCAAAAGACTTTCGCCCAGCACATGCCAGTAGGTGGCAAAGTCTACGTGGCCAGGAAACCACGCAAAATGATTCAAGTTGGATTGAAATGCGCCAAAGGCCTCGCGCATGCCTTCAAAATGCGGCAAATCGCGATGATTGCTAAGCTCGGGTATGATCAGTTCGTTCACCAAACCAAAAAATCGCTCACTCCAGTCTTTCAGGGGCCGTTTCCCGCGGCTAAAGGTGTCAAGCGAGAAGCGATCGACTGCCGGTGCAAGTTTTTGCGCGAGAGGCTGATCTCTGAATTGCTCCAGCAGCTCGTGCAGCGTTTGCGGTTCGCCAAGACTCAGGATTTCGCGGCAGTCTTGCGCGGTCATGCCAAGGGCGTCGGCAATCAGCGGATTCAATAGAAATGGCCAGAGGTCACCTGAGGTTAAAAGCTTGGCCAAGGCCTGGATAGCCTGTCCCAGAAGCGTAAGCCGCAGCGGGCGAGCCAAAGCCAGGTTGCAGCTGAGCTGAGATTCAGCCAGGGCTAGCCGGAGGGGTTCGCTGTAGCAGGATTCATCAGTTACGATGATTCCTACGGCAGACGGTGGGATTCCGCGTTCGACCCATTGACGAGCGATTTGTGCTGCAAGCTTGGCCTCGGCACCGGGCGAGCTTGCAGCATAGCACAGCGCCGGAGCGGAATCAGGACCAGGAATTGCGGGATGGACCGACGCTCCAGCGTCTTGCAGAAGCTGCGTGAGTTCGGCGAGCGGACTACCCTCGGGCCCTTGGGTGAGCCAAAATTTGACCTGGGGATGAGTGGCAAGCGTGCGAAAAAGCTCCTGCCAATAAGCTTTGATCGAGGTAAAACCTGCAAACCATAATTCCTCGCCGGGAATCGTGCTGGAACCTTCAAACCGCGTCGCCAAAAGCTTGACCGCGGCGCAGACCTGCTCCGCCGCCGAAACCGCCTTGCGATCCCTTAGCCAGGCGTCTAACGCTCCATGCACGCGGCGCATCTCCTCGATGCGAGCCAGAAGTGATCCCTGCTGCGCGTCATCACGGTAGACATCGCGCATGAGCACTTCGGCAAGTTTGTCAAACGCACGCGATCCAAGATCATACTCGGTAAGTTCGGTAAAAAACAAAGCCAGCTCGCGCTCATGCCCGACATGAAGGTGCGTGTATTTCGCCGATGCAAGGTGCATCGCGAGCCAGAATAGCAATTCATCATCGGTAACCACCGTCCTCTCTGACGGCTCTTGCACCGAAGCCGAAAGCCATTGGCTCAGCGTCATGATTTTTGGCGGATGAAGTCCGCCCAGGGACTTGGCGAGGCTCGCGGCAATCAAGGTCCCAAGCCTTTCGGTCGGGACGAGCAGAACAAAATTTGTAAAGTCGATTCGGTTCAGTCGGAGAAATGCGTCTACGACCGTTTCGACTAACTCCACATGGTCATCAACAAGATAGAGCTGCCCCGTGTTTGGCATAGCTGGATCCTCGAGAGTGATAGACATCACTACATCAAAGCAAGAAACCAAATCAACCCAAATGCCGCTCAGCAGATATTTTTCCGGTTCTGAGATTTGAAACGATCCGATCTGTAACAATAATCGTATGGAGTCCGGCCCAATTATGGGTTTCCAGCCAATCGATGGCGATATAAAAAACGCTTGTTTTTCGCTCTTCTATTCGACCGTGATTTTTTTCTGTGATGGAATGACTATCATTCGACCTTCCCATTAAGACTTCGAGCGCGGCTAACCAAGCCGTCACAATGTGAAGCGGTTTTTGCGTCATTGGCCACCGATCTCGATCTCCCCAGCATGGAAATGTTGGCGCGGTATCACGTTTGTCGGATACCAAAACTTTTTGTAAACCGTTGGCGCGCCGCGCAGGTGTGTCGCGCATGACGATCAAATACGTTCGATCCCAGCTCGGCGGTAGCGGAGGCGCTCTGCCAAGTCGAGATCCATTCCTTTTGTTTTTATATCGACATTGAGTGCATCTGGCATAATATGCGGTGTCTTTTTGCGCATAAAATCGACAAAATTTTTGCCTATGCCAACGAGTTTTGTCATTAAATTTGCATCGGCCGGATACGCTATATTCGCCTCTTTCACCGTGGAATCGAAGTCTACCTATCTGGGATCGCCAAAACCAAGATTTACAGCCACCTGGGCTATAGAATTGGCTAGGAACCTCTGAGTCTCTGGCGAAAGCCTGTTTCGAAATTCCTCGATTTTGGAGTGATCTGGTGGATGCCATCCCTCTACGATATTCGATCCGCAAAAAAGTCGAAAGGCAGCGTTGTCTTTGATTTGATACTCGACCTTGCGATCTGTGAGATTGTAAAGACGCTCGAGCAGATAGGCTGCCAAATGCATACGTACCTTGATTTTGCTGCCCATATACCAAAATCCCTTGACGGTTGTTTGCTTTAAATCGTGAGTTACCTTGTCCGCCATGAGCTGCCATGCT
>CAZOSN010000156.1:0-11098 GCA_964582405.1 uncultured Oligoflexales bacterium
CTTGCTGAAATTTTTGCAGCATAAGATGGCACGTGATGCATGAGGTGTTCGTTGAAAGCGTCTGGGCGCCTCGTGGGGCGGCGGGATATTTTTATTCTTTTCATTTGCCCGATAGCCGGCATTTTTGCATACGTCTGCTTAGGCCCCTGGTCACGAGGATATTTCAATTCTGACGAAGCGATTCCCATTCTTATGGCGAACGATGAATGGCTTCGGCCCGACCATATGTTTTTTTTCGGACAGGATCGCTTTGGCGGCTGGCCGTTTATCTCGATGTGGGGCTTAGGGCATGTCCTAAACTTTCGTTGGGTACCCGAAAATTGCTACATCTTTGCCTGCACTCTGTTTTCGCTAGGGGCCTTCGCGACCTCTCGTCTTTACCAAAAAAGCGATACCGTGGTCCTCACCGGTTTTCTGGCACTCTATTTTTTAAATAACAATCTATCAACGTATGCTCTGACCATAGGCCAACCCTATATGTGGCAGATTTTTGGCCTCCTGATCGCTTGGCTAGCACTGCGTGCATGGACACGCGCCTTGAGCCTGAGGTCAAGTGGGCAAGCTGTGCGAAAAACCTTATTATTTATCAGCAGCTTGGCCTGCCTACTACCTCTCTGGACCACGATTGTCAGTCTTATATTTTTAGTCGTGATCACCTTTACTGAGACTCTATTCCTTCTGATCCCCCGGCGACGTGAGACCAGACCTATAGAACAGCTTTATCAAGTCCTCCTGAGTTTTCTTCCTATTTTCATAGCCTACCTAGCCGAGCGCTTGATCAGGTTGTACCACAAGACTTCTCCTTACAGCACAAGTCCCACTGACTTTACCATATCATGGCCGCTCTTTCGTAAGGGCAGTGAGCGTTTTATTGAACTCTATGGCTCCTACCATCTTAGTTATTTGATGTTTGGCCTTTCATTGCTGGGCTTTTTGCTTGTTTCGAGGAGAGCGTGGTGCCGCTACCAGGGGAAAGAGTCGCGTAGCAATTGCTATGAACCAGGCATTTTGATTTGCTTTCCTTGCGGCTTGGTTTATGCCTGCCTGCTTGCGGGATCTAGATGGTGGCCCGTGAATAGCTATGATGGCCGCTATTTTCCCTTGGCCTTTTTCTTTTGGGGCCTCGGAAGCGTATTTTGTTTTGCGGCCGTTATCGAAGCGACAGAGGGGGTGACTACGTTAGGTCAGCCTCTGCGACGGGCTCTACGTATCTTGGGTTCGGCCATTTTCCTACTAGCTATATTCATTGCCGCTCCTCGACCGATCGTCAACCTTGAGTATCAGAAAACTAAAGAGATTGCGCTGATCTTAGAGGAGAAGTATGGCTCGCATTATCTCTTGGGCTCCTATTGGAACACCTACCTATGGATCGGCATGCAGAAAACCCGGCCCCTCCGACCTTTAGTCATACACAAGAACACCAACAGGACTCCATGGTTTAACGAGCAGCTGCCGACGCCCGAGCCTGTTCTGGCCATCCAGAAAGCCGACACTTTTTTTGCGCCGCCTTGGGAACCTTTGCCCGAAATTAGGCTCGAGGATACCCGCTACCAATTTCAGTCGAAGCTGCCTGAACCGGAGCTAGCCGCTTTTTCGATTTATTCGTGCTCCCAAGGTCTCCCTGCGAAATAAACTGAAATCCTATCGAATAGAATAGAAAAGCTGCCAATAACTAGATTTTATTTATAGATAATATCTAGTTCATAGACTATCCTCAAAAATACCCTTTATTTATAGTTGGTTGAGGGCAATAGAGGCAAAATCTAAAAAGTTTGCCATCTCGCTAGAAAACCCAGATCGACTTTGTATAATAGATGTGGCGATTCTCGCCATTTGAAAACTTCCATGGTATCAATGGATTGACCATGGTAAAAGACTACGAATCTGGGGGTCGCACGTTCGAATCGTGCCGGGTGCGCCATCTACTTTTCTAAGTTCCAGTGATCACTACAACTAATCGAAATCATTAACCACAATAGCCACTGGGCTTACAGTATCTTGGAATATTAGTACCGTTTTCATGCTCGTGGGTGAACCGGTTGCCGTTCATGACCGTCTAGAAATTTCGATGAGGTCATCGGACAATATGCTTTCTACGGTAAGGCGGTCAATGAATTCTTTGAGAAATGCCTGTCGGTAGGTAGCGAGTCTTTGTCCAGCCGCGGTTTTGAACCGTATCTGTAGGAGCTTTTCGTGAATATGATCGATATGGGATTTCAAATTGCCACCATGTGTGGCCCCGTAGGTAATGCATCGAACCAAACCAATTGCACCAATAGCCTGCAGTCGATCAGCATCTTGAATGCAATTCAAGACCTGAAGATCGCTGGCTTCTATATTTTCACCCTTTTTAATTCGTTTCTGCTCTTGTGACCAAGAAACTTTGCTAATAAGTTCTAGGACTTGAGTTGCTACATCTGGCGACCAATGTGCGAGCAAAAAATTTTCGAGCCGGGCTTTCTGACTACCATCCTGATCATACTTGTGATCGCCGATATCATGAAGCATGGCGACCAACCACAAAAGATTAAGACGAAGGGGGTCATCTTTTAGGGATTCTTCCTCAGCCGCTAAGGTTAAAGCTGTTTTAGTCACCAACATCGCGTGTTCGGCATTGTGGGAAGCATCAGAATCGACCATCTCATAAATGCAAAAATCTTTTACGAGGGATTTCTGCCGCATGTCAAGGGTCGTAATCAAACTGCATTTCATGAAAACCTCACTGATAAGCAATTTGGCGTTCAACTTGGAAACTCAATTGTAGACCGCCATTGAAAGAAATAAATAGATTGTCTTTAAGAACGTACGAATAGTCGGTGGATTTTTTCTTACATGGACCGTCCCGATTCCTAATTTCCATGCTATCCGCCACTGCAATGGTCAAGTCAGAAGCCCAAAATTTCCCCCAGGGGAAAACGGCGTGGCATCAGCGATGCCTCTGGCGCAGCTCATCGATCACTTTTGCATCGTATCCGAAACGCAGATTTTCTAATGGCTCGGCTAGATGAGGGTTGAGCATCGTAAGCAAGACTTTTTCGACTGAGTCCCTTAAGGCCGCGATGTTGTAGCCGCCTTCGAGGCAATATAGCAGGCGACCGCCGCAGATTTCTTCGGCCAGGTTGATCAGCTCTCTCGTCAGAGCTCCGAAAAATGAAGTCGTGAGGTTTAATCCCTGCATGGGATCATCTTTGTGGCCATCAAAGCCAGCTGAAACAAGAATCATTTCTGGTCGGAAAGCGCGCAGAGCAGGCATCGCGATATCTAGATAAATGGCTGCTAGTGTTTTGTCGCCGTAGGGTTGGCTCAAGGGGAGATTAATGGTTGTGCCCTTTCCAGCGTTGATACCGATTTCTTCGACTGAGCCTGTTCCTGGGTAAAATGGCAGGCGGTGCGATGAAATGAACATAACATCAGGATTTGCGTAGAATATCTCTTGCGTTCCATTGCCATGATGCAAGTCGAAATCGACGATCGCAAGCTTGATCCCTGGTTTGATTTGCTGCAGGGCGTGCGCGGCCAGGGAAATATTATTGAGGAGGCAGAATCCCATAATTTGGTTTGGTGTGGCATGGTGCCCTGGCGGGCGAACCAAAGCGAATCCCCGCTTTGGACTTTCGCCAGAGTAGATTTTTTGAGCCAGTGTCATCGCCGCTCCCGCAGCAGCGAGAGCTGCTTCTGAGCTATGAGGCGAAAAAAAAGTATCGTTGTCGTACCAGCCGCGTTGGTCGCGGTGGCGGAGGAGGCTTTCTACTATGGCCTGCGCATGGATTTCTCGGATAAAAGTGGGATCAGCAGGTTCGAAGTCTACCTGGGTAATTCCGCCTAGCCGCGAATCCGAACTTAAAAGGCTTGTGATCGCTTGAATACGCGCCGGGCATTCGGGATGAGGTCCCGGCGGCTCATGCTGCGCAAATATCTGTCCTGTGGCGAGCGCTACGTCCATAGTCTTTATGAGACTTCTCTGGTCTCAAACATGGTCGAGGCTGGCAAGGATTTTTTTTTGCGAAGCGAGATGTAGCCGATGATGCCGGTAAGATTGAGAGCCAGCATGCCGAGCGCATAAGCGTTAAATATGGTTGCTCCACCGTGGTGTCCTATGATCGCGAACAACTGATCAAAAGCCACGTGACCAACCCCCAATCCGCCTGGTGCAATAGGCAGGGCGGTTACCAGGATCCCAATCGGGAAGATCATAGCTATTTGTGAGGTTTCGATGACCTCTGCCTGCAGCGCCTGGGTAAGGATACAAAAATAGATCAACACAGCTCCTTGGATACCAACAGAAAGAAGCCATGCCTTGATGAGATAGCTCGGGTTATTTTCGAACTGCCGGAATGTTTTGTAGATTTTTTGAACAAAGGATGAACCAGGGTAGCTTGATTCTACTAGTCTTAAGATTGGATCGTCGGATTTGTAGGTTTTTGAAACTAGATAAAGGAATAGGCCGGTAAAAGCAACGAGCCCCATGACTGCTCCAGCAACAGGTTTGAGAGCCGGAATATGTGAAATTGTCGCCACGTTTAGCAAAACCACAACGGCCCCGATGGTAAATAGGCCAAAAAGACCTAGAATCCGGTCCATGAGTACCGAGGTCATGGCGGGCGATTTTCCTAAATCCTTGTTGTCCAAGATTACGTAGGTGGCCTTAATTATGTCGCCACCGACCGCGCCGGGCATGGCTGTATTGAAGAATATCCCTGTCAAATGGAGCTGAATCGAACGCCACACCGAAATATTGTAGCCAAGTCCCGCGAGCAAGATACGCCAACGGATAGCTCCAAGGATTTGGGTGGTGACCCAAACGCCGATGGTCAGAGAAAGTAGGTAGCCATCTGTTAAAACAACTTTTAGTTTTTCAAAGTCAAGTTTGCCGCTAGTCCACATCCAGTAAATAAGCCCAAAAGCCAGGCCAAGCTTAAGAATCGTGGCAAGACCGGATTTGATGTTACTGCCCTTCTTCAGCATAGACGCCGACCCCCAATCAACAAAAAAATGAAAACTTGAAAGTCATAGTATAAAATTGACGTAAATTAAATGCCATAATCATTGGGTGACTTAGGAGAATTGCGTGCAAGTTCCATCTGATCACCATTCAAGCCCTGAAGTGACTACGAGTTCTGGTGCAACCAAGCGCATCATTCTTGAAATAGTTAGTCCAGGGATGGCCAAGGTCTGTAATTTCTGGATATCGTTTTATAAAAAGGGTGCTCATACCGCAAAGGAAATTTGCGCCAAAAATTCTCTTGAGGCTCAAATGGCGCTTGCCGGGAAGGTGGGCTTTCGCGAGACCATGCCGATCATGCTTACGGAGAGCGTCCATGGAGCCCAGATTTTTCAGCTGTTCCTCCCCTACCCTTCCGACAACCGCGTGAGCCTTGATAAGAAGGACGTGATCCAGCATATCGACGGGTGGCGACCAGAGGCCGTGGGCTTATATGTTTCGGAGCAATTGTTTGGTAAGCCAGGGTATATCGAGTTTATGGAGGAACTAACCCTGGCGCTCATCCGCCACGGATCGCTCCATCATGTTTATTTTCAATCCGGCGCAGGTCAGTATAGCGAGATTCTCCAGATGCTTTGCCGGTTGCGCCAAAAGCTCGACTATATTGAAATCGCGGTTTTTCATTGAGAGTCTCCCAATCCACGTTCGGTTGTCTCTGTGCTGCAGATCAGGCTTAGGATCGTTCCTCCCCTCCCAGTTTCGGTATCAACCAGCTGGAGGCTTTGCTTATCAAAGCTTCCTCCTGCGCAGGTTGTGATCAACCGTACTTCAGCTTCCCCCTTGCGGCAGCTTAAAAAGCGCGACTTCATGAAGCTCGGCGGCTGTCGAGTCTTCGTGCCTCTGTCTAAGGCGCAGTCAAATCCCTGGGCATTGAACTCGTATCCATAGTCGGTAGGTAGCGACTCTCCAAGGCCTCGAATGAGCTGCCATTCGTATTCGTTTGTGTGAACATCAGAGTGGGTCGAATCTGTAGTGCATGTTGACAAAAAAATCCAGGGGACGACGATGAGCAATTGCCGATAACGATTCATGTGGCCGCATACCTTTCCAGCTTGATTTTAGCAAGAATCCATACATTCGCGATCTGGGAGACTAATCAAATTCGAATCGAGCTTCGCTCGTTCAATCAAAAGGTTCATCTGAGCGGATAGATGTTCATGAAAACGATCAGTCAGATCTTCGATATCGTCGTTTTCAGTTAGGGCGGGCGGATGAATCGGTTAGGACAAATAGTGTGCGAGTCGCTGGGGCCTTGGGATCGGGGTCGGACCAAGGCCGCGAGCAAAGAACAGCGGAATTCTGAATCGATCGTATGCCCATCGGGTAACAGGACTTTCTTTGACTTCGTAGATATCATCGGCAGCGGGGCAGGCAGCGAGGATAACTGGAACCCCGGCTTCAATTGAGAGGCGTGCGAAGCCTTTGCGCTTCTGCCACCGTATTTGGTACTTCGCCTGCGAACTGCGCAAGGACTCTTCCATCCCGCCCGGGGCTACATAGAGCATTTCGCCATTCGAAAGGATGGATTTGGCGTTTTCGGGGCAGCCTACCACACAACCCAGGCCCTCCATCAAATTTCCGATTCTAGGAAATTTGTAGAACAATCGATCGATCAATGCCCTTGGGAATCGCCCGTTATGCTCAAAGACGGCAGCCATCAGCATCAACATGTCATAGGTAGCGAGGCTGTGCGTGCAGGCGATCAATGCGGCCCCTTGCGTGGGAACATACCCTAGGCCATAGACTGAGTGGCGATGATAAAGTCTGAGGCCGCGAAGAATCGGTAGGATGCTAGTTGCGAGTTCTTCGTTCATGGGAGACCGTTCTCTTTAGAGCTCAAAATTTCCTTGAAATACGTATGTTGCTGGGCCAGCAAGGATAACAGGCCCATCTTCTTTTGGTTGTCTAACGTAAAGTCGTCCACCGGGCATATCGACCCCGACCCAGGATTCGCGATCGATGAAACCTTGGGCGAGTGCGTAAGCTCCAATTGCACACGCACCGCTTCCGCAGGCCATCGTAACCCCCGCCCCGCGCTCGAAGGAAACGGCGGCGTAGAGCTCGCCAAGTTCGCCGTTGACAGCAATTTGCGCAAGATCACGGTCTTTGTTGGTTGGGGTAAGTTCTTTGATCAGATGAACGTTGATTCCATCACCAGTCTGAAAGAGTGGACCGAATTTGTGTGCCAGTTCAGTTTGCACTTCGCCAACTTTGATGAGCACATGCTCGTTGCGGATTAGCCAGTAGCTCAGATCGTTGGCGGAGCTTACAATTTTTTGCTCTAGCATCGGTGCAACAGCTTCCGCGTAGCGCTGTGACATCTCAGTCCTGGAAAGTTCTTTGATTGAGCCCATTTGTACAGAGACAAATTCTATCTGCCCGCGGTGAAAATGGCAGCTGACGGGCTCCTCCTGGCCGGATAGGCCCAGAATAATCACATCCGGGACTTCTTCTGTCATACTGGCAAGGTATGCCGCCGCGCAGCGCAAGCCATTGCCGCATGTTGCGGCAAGCGAGCCGTCGCTGTTAACAATCGTCAAAATCGGGAACTCGCTCCCGACTGGGGACTCGATAAGCAGCAGCCCATCGGCTCCTATGCCACCGCCCGTGCGCGTTGTGAGTTGAGGAGCCTGGTCGATCAGCGATGATTTGACCATGGGATCTCGGGGCAATTTAATGATGATAAAGTCGTTTTGACAGCCATGCCATTTTTCGAAATTGATGATCATTGCAAAGAAATCCTATTAAATCGGTAGCCCCTGCTGCGCACGCTCTGCAAGATTTGTGGCTTTGTTGGATCGATCTCAAGGCAACGTCTAAGCCGAAGTATAAAATTATCGACGGTTCGGGTTTCGACATTGCCATGGATGCCCCACGCATGCTGCAAAAGATGCTCACGAGAGAGGACTTGTCCAGGCCGATGCAGGAATTCCGCAAGAACTTTGGCTTCAAGGGGGGTCAATTGATGGAATCCCGCAGGAGATTCTACCTGAAACGTCTCCAAGTTTAAACTCACTGCATCAACCTGGAGAATTTGCTGGTTGGTCTCCAAGGGTCTTGACTGGTTGGGTAATAGCTCGCTGCGTTCCGCCATTCGCTTAATCCGGCTCATGAGCTCGTTCAGCCGGAACGGTTTAGTTAGGTAGTCATCGGCACCATGGCTAAAACCCTGAATTATGTCCTCCTCAGTGGCACGGGCCGTCAGCATTAAGATTCCGATATGTTTATCACTTTGACGAATATGTTGGGCGACATCGAACCCGTTGAGTTCGGGGATCATGATGTCAAGGATCATAAGATCAAAGGGACCATGCTCTCGAAAAGCCGCAAGGGCATCAACTCCATTATCGACTTGATAGATGTCGTAGCCGGAAGCTTTAAGATTGTACTCGAGGTTGAATGCAAGATGCGGCTCGTCTTCGACCAGAAGAATTTTTTTCAAGCGATGCCCGATTACCTCGTCTTGCATAGGATCTACCACTTCCCTTTCAAAGGAATCGAAACATTAAAGGCCGCGCCTTTATGTAAACCAGCACTTTCGACTGCAATCGATCCTCCGATGAGTTGTAACGTCGATTTGACTATATAAAGTCCTAATCCTGTGCCGTTCACGGCTTTGCGGTAAGCCGTGGTGGATCTATAAAACATCCTGAAAATTTTTCGTTTTTCCTTTGGACTGAGGCCAAAGCCGTGATCTTTTACCACCAAAAATAACTGATTCTGATCGATGTTGGCGCTAATTTCAATTGGACTTTTCTCGGGCGAGAATTTGATCGCGTTCTCTAGCAGGTTGCCAAGGATTAAATTGAGCATGGCTTTGGGAAGTCTGACGGACAAGCTCTCATTGCATTGCACCCGAGTTCTCTCGAGGAGAGCCTTGTCCAGATGTTTGGCCTGCTCAATATTTTTGTAAATAAATTCACTTATTTTGATCGGTTCGGCAGCTTGATTTCTGCTGAAAATCCTCTGATCAAGTTGGGCTGAGATTAGAATACGGTCAACGAGTGAGCTTAGTCTTTCGATGTCGTCTTCGACCATAGTCAGTAGTTGTTTACGCAAGGGCTCTGGTAAATCGTTCCTCTGCAAGGTTTCAAACGAGAGCTGAAGGCAGGCGAGAGGCGAGCGGAGTTCGTGGGTTACGCTTGATACAAAAGCTCTTTGTTTAATCAAAAAACTCGATTGCTTGAGGGAAAGCACGAATAGAAAGATGATGCCACCACAAATCAGGGCAAGCAGAAGGCAACCTATGACCATAATCATCACATAGGGGCCATCGATCGATTGCTCCTGCCCAAGCTTTTGAGCAAAGGCGCGAAGGATTTCGTTTTGGCTTATAAAGCCAAAGACCCAAAGCCAGACCACGGCAAGCCAGACGATTTGCAGATAGACAAACACCGCGACGGGATGAAGAAGTCTTTTAAGAATGACCAAAAAAAAACGGTGCATAGATATGCTGGACCTTAAACGGAGCAAAATCGTCCCTGACAAGGTACTAGGGGGATATAGCGCCCCACTCGGTCTGCGTCCAGCTTTGATTTCGCAGTATTGCTAAAGGAGACCTAAAGGTTGGCTTTCTGTTCCGCTTCGTGTGCTGCCTTAAGTCTCGCGGTTTGTCCGCGTAAATTGATCGATGCTATTCCTACCACAAATCGGGCCATTTTTTCGGCCTGATTCTCATTCATATGTTCGAACGAAATTCCCACATGATCGCCTCCGATAAAGACGCGACGCACCCGAGCAGACACCTTAAGAAATTCACCCTCATGGATGCTTTCGACCTCGTGAATAGGAATGCTGATTAACATCTGCTCCCCTTCTTTAAAAGTACAGGGAGAATCCGATACAAGGTTTGCTCCGTGAAAGCTGACGTCGATAATGCGCCCTTTTAGCTGTTCGTTCAAATTGAGATGAAAAAAAGTAACCTGATGGTTGGTAGCAAATCGTCTCGTGCGACGCTTTTGTGAAACCTCCACACCGTCTCGTACACGGGAGAGCACTGTTTGCACGGTGGCCGTATCATAGGTAACATAATCATCAAGCTCCTGATGAATCAGGAGATATTTTTGATAGGCAGCAATCAGCTGGTTGGGGTGTTTGGTCAGAAATAGCACCGGTATCCGTTCGTTGCGCCGCATTTCCTTGAGCGACTTGATGGCTTTCATAAGCTCGGTTTCGCTTTCGACAAAGTCGTGGTTTACAATCAAAAGCGAGATATTCCTTCCAAACAATCGTCTTAAGTCTGCCATGCTTTCAGGATGAACTGTAGCGAGCTGACCGTAGTTGGACTTAATAAAACCCTCGATACGCCGGGTTAGATCCTTTGGGACCTGTTTGCCCATGGCGAGGATTATGAAATTTTTTCGTTTTCGCCTCGGCGCCTGCAGGTAGTCGGTGATCTGAGTGGTACGGTCCTCAGTCGAAGTCTGATTTGCTTCTTTATTATTGTTTGGAGTATTCATGCTGATCTCCGGTTTTCAGGGACCATTGAACGACATTTTTGAAGAACGCATCAGGCTCGACCCGAACGTTGGAAAGTCGGGTATTGTGAGCGGCATGATGCATGAGGGTCCAAAGAAATGCGTAGGGAGCTTCGTCAGCCAACATGCTGTGCAATTTTTGATAGATGGCGCGCCTCTTGTCGAAATCATTGGTAACAGAAGCTTCCGTGAGCATTGCATCGACTTCGGGGTTTTTGAAACTAACGAAATTGTTTCCCCATGGCTTGGCATGGCCACTATGAAATAGACTGGTTATGTTGCTTGAATCATCAAAACTCCAGCTTGCCATGGTCAGATCAAATTTATGCTGATTCAGGACTTGGTCCTTCCAGATCAACCAGTCCATAAACTTTAACTCCACTTTGATGCCCACTTCACTAAGGTAGCCTTGCGTTGCCAGGGCGATGCGCTTGATGGTCTCGCTTTCACCGCCAATGGGGACAGCAAACACCAAAGAAAGGGTTTTGCCGCCAACGTCGGTCCATTGGTTGTTTTCCCATTTGTACCCTGCGGATTCCAAGAGGCTACGAGCTCGTTTAGTGTCAAATTGATAGGGTTCAAGGCAACGGGCGCGTGCCTGCAGACGCTCGAGGGCCAT
>CAZOSN010000157.1:0-11009 GCA_964582405.1 uncultured Oligoflexales bacterium
GATCTGATTCAAGACGGCTTCGGTGATGCCCTTTTGACCGATACGAAGGATAGTCGGCAGGTGGTGACCGTGCGCCTTGAGGCTTTGGCGTTGCTTTGGTGTGAGGAGGCTACGAGACATAGTGGACCTTGGTTGTGAACCGAAAGAAAGAGGGGCGATATAGCTTTCTTTCGCGTAGGCATGCAACAGGGACCTAAAATCTCCAATAAAAATCGATGTCTGTCGCGGGAACAATCCCGGAGTCTTCGATAATTTTGCCATCCCAGTCTTGACCGGAGTAAATCTGATAGTTGAAGCCTAGCCCAAGCCGCAGCTGAAATTCATCAAAGATCCACTGCTGGGCCGCGGTAAATCGGATCGAATTTGAATGGAGGGATTCCGCAACGCAGTTTTCGACACGGCTTGTGATCAGCACCTTTTTGTCATCGTCTCTGAGAAACTCGCCGGTGATCTGAAAAATATCCTTAAGTATCCCCGTCAGGTTTTGAATCTGAAGGGCCTTGTATGAAATGGCGCTACTTTTTATTTCTTCGGGAGTCGAGCTTGGCGTCTGGTCCTGGCCCGGATCGCGCGATTGCCAATCCTGCCCGGGGTGTTTGGCCTCCCAAAGCGACCGTCGGCCAGAGGAGTTTAGGTTCGCATGACCTCGAACCAGTCCTGTTCCCCAGTAAGTGTGTAGATTGAGCCTTGGCGATAGCGCGTTGGTCCAGGAAATCGATGGCCTGATGTACTGAACATCCCAGCGGTCAAAACGATCGGCGTAGGCTCCCCAAAGGGCGGTGCGTTTGTCAAAATAGCTCGCCATAAGGCCCAGAGCCACCCTGTGGTTGGACCAGTCTTTGATCTTTAGCTTGCCATAGGCCATCATGATCCCGACTGAGAGCGGCGTAAAGTCGGTGCCCACCATGAATTCGTGACTCAGACCATAGGAGAGATCAAGGCCCACCTTGGCTTCGCCCTGCCCTAGTGTGTTCGCCGTGAAGTACTCAACCAAGGTGAGTCGGTTTGGATCTGCGGTTTTGGGAGCGTAGGCTGCCTCGAGCGGAATATAGTCGGATTCATCAGCCTTGAGCTCCCCGCTCAGGCAGATCAGAGCAAGCAAGCTTACCACCGTCTTTTGCATGACAAACCCTGGAAATTAATTCAATCTGTAGCCAAACAAACCAGATCTGATCGTTTGCATTCATGATTCAGCGCTTCTGTCCTTCAGAGCTTCCGTGGTAAGGCCCAACTGTTTGTCACAGCCGATGGGCGAAAGGACAGAAGCACAGAAAATTTTTTCGCAAACCTGAATTGTTTCATTATATCTAAATTATCACCTTGGTGTGCAAACACAAGTCGGGAAAATGGTAGCCGCAGGTCGGCCCCAAGAAATTTCATTGCTTCGAAATCTGATAGCCCCCTAGCGCCTCGACTTGGCAAGATTCAAGGAGGATCGAAGGACAAAGAAAACCGGTTTTGATTGCCTTCTTTGGCTAATTCCGGATCTGGTTCGCCAAGAGTATAGTCTTCGATAGGCTGATTAAATCGCTTGAGCTCCTCAGATTTTAGAAAAGCTGGCGAAAGTTTGTAGTTGCTGCGCGTAAGCGGTGGATACGAGTTCCCTTGTGGTTTCGTGGTAGTCGTGCATGAAGCCAGTTCAATGGTAGCGATGGCTAAAGTCAAAAGTCCGTTCACAACGCGAATCATATGTCCTCCAGTAAGGGCGAACCCCATTTGAATATTCGGTATTTACACAGCAACAATCAATGCTCCGGCCGTCGCTGCAAATAGTCGTTTGAATTCAGAGTATTGCCATCAGGGTCCCCGCGGTTTGGGGAAGGGGCGCGAAAAGTTACCGGTTGGATAAATTTGATTTCACATGGATTTAGTCAGTTTTTTTAGGTGATTGTGCGCGATCGTTTTGAACTCTCGGTTGATATTGAAAAAATCCCTTTTCTCCGAATCAAGATCCGGGATTCATAGGTTCCCTTCAACTCTTGCCTCAAATTTAACGCCAGGGTTTTCTCTGCCCCAAACTTCAGGTAGATTATGGGACCAATGGCTATTTCTAGAACTGAGCAGAGTTAATTGAGGAGGATTTCCCATGAACTTGTTAAATCGCACCGGAATAGTCTTAGGTCTATTAGCGTGGCTCATGATACTGTTTGTTTATTCTGCACCAGGCTTTGCTAATGATGGCGGGGCTCAGGAGCTAAAGGTTGAGGGTTGGTATGTGGCCTCTGTCCCGGACCAAACCGACGATCCGATAAAGTCCTTGATTCGTCAGCATCGGTTTGAGCTGCCGGGTGTGGGTCGAAAATATGGCCTAACTTGGGCTAAGATTGCCCCCGGGGTGAATGGCGAAATAGAAACCGGGGATCAAACTGTCCTCTATGCGGTTGCCGAGGTCCTGATCGAGCCGGGCGAACGGCTTTTTGCGCAGGCCGATACTGTGCTCGCTATTTTTACAAACAACCGCTTTGAGCAGCCCGGGGATGTTTATGGCTCGGGCAATTTTCGCATGCCGCTTGGTGCCAAACCAGGCAGAAACCTCATTGTGGCTCAGGCTCTGGCCTGGCGGGGAACCCCTCGTATCCGGTTGTTCAAGACCAGGCAGGATTTGTTCGTAAACGCGCTCGATATAACCAAACCCGATTTGAGGGTAGGTGACTTGAGTCCGCAGTGGTTGGGAATCAGCCTATTAAATGCTTCCGATCATCCCAGCGGTACGATCGAGGCGCGAGTCGAGCCTTCTCTGGAGTTTGAGGGAACCACGATGACGTTTCCGTCAGCGGCTCCCGAGTCGGTGACACAGATTGGGTTTCAGCTGGTGCCGAAACATGCTTGGGTAGAGGCTGGATCGACGGTCCCAGTAACTGTGACTGTGACCAACGGCAGCTCCGTGAGGAAAGTTAGCGAAACCATCGAGCTTAATGTGGTGCCATCCCAAGCTAATCATGCTCGCACAAAATTTTCGACCGTCGATGGCTCCGTGCAGTTTTATGGTGTACTGCCCCCTCATGGGCCTGCACCTCAAGGTGGTTACGGGCTGATTCTTTCGTTGCATGGTGCAGGCGTGGGTGCCACGGGGCAGTCGAATTCCTATGCTTCCAAAGACTGGGCTTACCTGATTGCGCCTACCAACCGCCGGCCGTTTGGCTTTGATTGGGAGGAGTGGGGTAGGCTCGATGCGATCGAAACGCTTGAGATTGCCACGCATGATTTCAATCTCAACCCAAGGCGCACCCATCTCACGGGTCATTCGATGGGTGGGCATGGCGCTTGGCATGTCGGCGTTCATTTTGCGACGAGGTTTGGCGTCGTGGCACCGAGCGCTGGTTGGGTGTCGTTTGATACCTACGGCGGCAGCAGGATTCCGGACGGCGTGATGGGACGGGCCCGCGCGGCTTCCAAAACTCTTGATTATGTTCAAAACCTAAAATCCAAATCCGTGTACATCATCCACGGAAACGACGACGACAATGTTCCGGTCGGTCAGGCTGATATGATGTACGGTGCCCTGAAGCCAATCGTTGCTCATCTTTCTTACCATAACCAACCAGGGGTGGGGCATTGGTGGGATCTATCGGACGAACCTGGCGTCGATTGCGTTGACTGGAAACCCATGATTGCGGAAATGAAGCAGCTTGAATTTGATCCGAACGATCTCAATTTTGAGCATATCAGCGCAAGCCCGATTGTCTCGGGTGCAAACTCTTATGTTACGATTCAGTCCGAATCGAATCCGCTCAAAAATGTTACCTTGGCCTCTCACGTGGAGGCCGGCACAGTCTATCTAGAGACAGATAACATGAGATCGCTTTCGATCGATCCATCGATTCTGATAGCCAAGGGCATTTCAGAGTTGGTGGTGGATGGCCGACCTTTTCCCGTTAATACCGAGTTGAAATGGATCGGACCCACGAACGGCAAGCGTCGGGACACCCATGGGCCATTGAATCAGATCTTTCAAAAGCCTTGGTGTTTTGTGTATGGCGAAGCCCCCGAGTATGCGGAGTACGCATCCTATCTCACTTCGTGGTGGGCGTATCAAGCAAACGGCAGGGCTTGCAGCATTCCTTTCCATGAGTTGTCTGATCGCATCAAGCAGGACAACAACATCGTTTACTTGGGCGTTCCGGTTGAGCGACTCGGATTGCCCTCGTCGCTTCAGATCCATGCAACGCCTGATGCGATTCAGATCGGCCCAAGGCAATTTACCCATTCCGCGGTGGCGTTCGTTTATCCTGACGGTGGCAAATTATCTGCGGCTGTGTTGGCAACTGCCGGCGACGAGTCTCTTTTGTTTGATTATCAGCCGTTCAGTTCCCGACGCGGTAGGCCGGATTATTTTGTTTGGGGCCAGAGTGCGGCGTCTGGATTTTTTGACAGCGACTGGAGGTTTGATCCGGCTTTGATGAATGTTTCAAGTCTGGCGCGCCTGGAACCAAGGTGACCCGCTGGCGCGGGGGAGCCTTTTCCAGCGCTGTATTCCAGCGCTGCTAAGAGGGGGCGGGGCTTTGTTAGAGCATAGGCACTTCTATAACGAGAAGGCTGGAGGGCGCGTTAGCCTTCATCGTCAGCTTCTTTATTCCCGTTATGCCGAGGGCATCTCGGCGTTCAAGGTTCTCATCTAACGTTGAGGCATTTCCCTCGATCACGACCAGGTAAAGCCCATGGTCGGCTCTTCGCGCCTCGTAGGTTGCAGACTCCCCTGCTTTGAGGTCAGCTAGCGCCAGGTAGGCATCTTGATTGATCTGAACGCCCGGAATGCTCTCGCCTAAGGGCGATACCACGGTTTCAAAGCGTCCCTGGCGGCCGCCGACGGCAAACGATTTTTGGTCGTAGCGGGGGGCGATACCTAATTTTTTGGGCAAAATCCAGATTTGAAACAAGCTTACGGCCTCCGTGGCGGAGGCGTTGACCTCGGAATGATGCACGCCGGTACCCGCAGACATGACCTGAACTTCGGAGGCTCGGATCACCGCCTTGTTTCCCTCACTATCTTCGTGGCGAAGTGCTCCCTGGAGTAGGATGGTGATGATTTCCATATCGCGATGCGGGTGCATACCGAAACCCCCGCCTGGCGCTATTGTGTCATCGTTGAGAACCCTCAAGGCGCCAAAACGTATGCGCTCGGGGTTGTGGTAATCGGCGAAGCTGAATGTGTGGTAGGTGGTAAGCCAGTCAAAACTAGCCTTACCCCGAGTGTCAGCGCGATGCAGCGTTTTGCTCACCATGACGATGCTCCTTTTTTGGTGAACCCTCAAAGCCCACCGGTTCATCGTAACCAATGCCTGCGAAACCCGCAATCGCTGGTGGGCGATTGCAACCAAAACTCAGGGTAGTCATGACTTGAGAGTTGGTGTAGTCTAAGAGCCTAATATCTGTGCTGGAAAATCCACCGGGGCCGGTTCATTGAGTTCATTTTGTTGCTTTGGCAGAACCGCCAGCGACCTATTCTGAGGAGTCAGACAACGACGGATCTCCCGGGGGGATGAGAGTGTTTTCAGTGTGTTACCGGAGGAGATGACTCCTCACTTCGTTCGTTCGGGACGCGTCGCTGACCCGAGGCGAAGCATCGAGCCAGCGACTAGGTAAGGTACACCATGGCTGAGACGTCTGCTGTTCCGTTTTCGTTGATTGCCACGAGAAAAGGTCGATGGATGGGGCTTTTTCTGCTGATGATTTTTTGCGGCGCCCTGGGCCTCGATCAAATCAGCAAAACTGAAGTTCAGCAAAAGCTTTTGATCGACGATTTCAGCAAGCAGGATATTCGGTTGTTCCGAGGGGGACGCCACACTATTGGCTCGATCGGTGAGAAGTTTCCCAAGGATGGGACAACGCCCTTTTATTTTGGACTCAAATTTCAGTATTCACGAAACCCAGGTGCGGCTTTTAGCATGCTCGCCGATTTGGAAGACAAATTCCGGGTGCCTTTCTTCTATGGTGTCACCGCGGTTGCGGTGGCGATGATCCTCTATTTACTGCGAAGTCTGCCGTTTTCTCAGCATCTCACGCGCATTGGGCTGGCCTTTATCGGCGCGGGAGCCGTGGGCAATTTTTTAGATCGGTTGCATTATGGTTATGTCGTCGACTTTATCAGCGTCGATTGGAATCTATTTGGATGGTCTCATGATTTTGCGATCTTCAATGTCGCGGATATGTGTATAAATGTCGGGATATACCTTTACATCGCCGATTTTATCATTTCATGGCGGCGCTCAAAAAAAGCGCCAAAGGCACCCGATGGCGACCTTCATCCCGTGGCTGAATCCAACAAGTAGCAGTCCTCCAGCGTTAAGTGGAACGGATCTTATCCTCCCTGACAACCTTTAGCCTGAGGTTACTCAAACAGAGCTGAGGGCACGGAATGAAAATCAGCCAAGCTTCATTCCTCATCTCGAGATGTAAAGCTGATTTTCTCGACCCATTGGTTTAACTAAATGCGACTAATTAAACCATTGGGCATCTTGATGGTTTAATGCGGCAGACCGACAATGAAGGTATCATCAAGGTTAAATTGGGGAGTTAAAAATGATAACGACAGCAGTTAAGTTGGCCATGATTTTGACTGCTTCCGCGCTCGCGTCCGCTGGGCATGCCGATTGGTCGAGTGGTGGCGGATTATTGAGTCGTGATCGGATGAATCCGTGGTGGCTTGCGAACACGAAGAGAGTTGAGTTCTGTATTCAGATAGACGCCGCTAATTTTGGTATGAGTCAGGATCTTGCCAAGAAAAGATTTTTTGAGGCCGTCAATTACTGGAAAGAATCACTTGCCAATCGAGATTTTCTCGTGAGTGACAAGAAAATGCTTCAAGCTGATCAACTCGGCATTGGCTCGCAGGAATTTCTTTTTGTTGATTCCTGTAATCAGGCAAAACTTCGCATTCAATTAGGCTATTTAAACGAAAAACAAGAGAAGGCCATTGGCAATCCAAGAGATTTTGTTGGAGTTACGATTCGGGAAGAGTACGACAAAGAAACTATGACCGGAAAAGGTTTCGTTTACATCAGCCCTGAATCTGGTCCGCTAAAAATGGACGGGGAAAACATCCTGCCCCGACCCTGGAGTTTGAAAGACGGTGCCCTTCTTAGGCTCGTGTTGATCCATGAGCTGGGTCATCTTTTCGGCGTCCAGCATGGGGAGGCACTCAGGCCGAATGATCCAGAGTTGATGGTTTCTAAGAATTTTGGACCCCTTTATGCGAACATGCCGATCAACAAAGGCAGTCATTTCGAGTTTTCGTCAAGGTATACTTAAGTGAGGACGTCTCCGAGACGTTTGATATCGCTGATCGCAACGATTGCCTGTTTTTTGAGTACGAAAAGACTTCTGGAATCATTCATGTATCAAAGTTCACGCCCCCAGATCCAAGGCCAAGCAAAGGCGAGTTTATACCGACCAGTGGCGTGATTATGACGCCAATAGGTTCCATAGTGAGCACAAAGTCCATATCAAATTCTTATTCGGCCAACATTTGGCTTGTATTCCCAAAAGGAAGAAAAGTTTTTCCGGAATTTGAAGACGATTCCATGTATGTCGCTGGTGGAATCATCAGAAGGCATTCCATCTCTACCTTTGTAGCCAAAAATGGACCACCCTCTAGGGAACTTGATGTTATATTGACGAGCAGTGGCTTTAGTTTTGGTCAGCTCGAAATAACCACGACCGATGGTGATGGCAAACTTGCGGTGCTGGACCTATAGAGAACTGGAATCTTGGAGTCGAACCTTGAGTTTAGTCCCATTCGTGGAAATCGATCACTACAAGTCGCTCATTAAAAAAGCTATAGAAACTAAAAAGCAGGAGAGGCCCTATTATTCATACTCTAATATGGCCTCTCACTGCCGGCTTTCCAAAGTTTATTTGTCCCGAGTTTTGAATTCTGAGGAAAAGCACTTCAATTCTGATCAGCTCTATTCAGCATGCCAGTTCTTGCAACTGGACAGCAAAACGCGGGATTTTGCCTCCCTGCTTTATGAGCGTGATACGACACTGATACCTGAGCGACGGGAAGAGGCCTGCCGGAAGATTCAAGAAATCCGGGACAAGTTTGCCTTAACCGAAAGCCATATTCAAAAACACAAAGGCCATACTGTTCGTCAGGACGAGCTTTGGCGTTATCACATTTGTCCAGATATGATCCTTACCCACTTATGCTTGTCGGTCGAAAGGTTTCAATCAGACCCCTTCGCGATTTGCGGGGTCATAGGTGTATCACGAAAACGACTTAGGGATATTCTTGATACTTTAATTCAGCTGGGATTGGTTCAGAGAAGATCCGAAAAATACGTTAACGTGGTTAGAGATCTGCATCTATCGAGAGAATCTCCGATTTATTCCAGTTATAGGTCGCTCATGCGAATCAAGTCTCTTGAGCGGATCAGTAGACTTTCCGACCAGGAGGCCTACAATTTTTCGGCAGTGTTTACCGGAGATCGCCGCTGCTTCGAAAATATCAGACAGCTATTTTTTGAGTTTTTGTCAAAGGCGAAAGAACTTTCTGATAAGAGCCCCAAGGATGAAGTTTTCCAGATGACTTTTGATCTTTTTGATTGGAGTTCTGCTCGAACGGATTGTGCTGATTGATTGGCGTTAATGGACGATAGCACCCCAAAAGCGATCAACTCGCCTTTGGTTTATCGAGAGGGAAACGGGTTAGATCGATTTTGCTACAGATCTTTGCGGGGACGTGTCAAAAGCATCGTGATTAATAACATGGTGCTAACCAGAGCGATAAAACTACCGACCAAAAAGGTAAATTTCGGGCCGCTGGTTTCCCACAGTACTCCTGCGATCACGCTGGCTAACATTAATGAGATAGCGCTGAATAAATTGAATATCCCGTAGGCAGTGCCTCGATGCTCGGAAGAACCGGTGTCAGCCACGAGTGCTGCCAAAGTTCCTTGAGTTAGACCTAAGTGAAGCCCCCATAGGGCCACTCCCATAAAACAAGCCGAGAGACTCTTGCCTAACCCCAGAGCCAGATCAGAAAGACACAACACAATAAAGCCCATGACCAGAAACCATTTGCGAGGGATGCGATCCGAAAAGGCACCGATGGGATAGGCAGATAGGGCGTATACGACGTTCATCACAATGAAAACCAACGGTGCGAGCGTGATAGATAGGCCGACGTCTTTGGCCCGCAAAACTAAGAATGCCTCGCTAAATCGTGCCAGTTGAAACAGTGCACCAACGCCGGCTACGGCCCAGAACGACGAGCGAAATGTTTTAATGGCCGCCATGCTGATGTGGGTGGTATGGCGCTTTTCGGCGCGGCTTTCCTTGACATAGACCATAAGGATCAATACAGCCAAGGCTCCCGGAATGGTAGCCAGCCAAAAAACAAGGCGGTAGTCATCCGATGTCAGGCCCATCATTAAAATCGCGAGCAAGGGGCCGCATACGGCACCGATCGTATCTAGCGATTGCCGAAAACCAAAAGCCGAGCCTCTGATTTCTGGTGAGGTAATATCAGCGATCAAAGCATCACGTGGGGCTCCGCGAATCCCTTTGCCGATGCGATCGAACACGCGGGCACCGAATACCATTGAAAACGAACCTGCCATTGCAAAAAAAGGCTTGCTCAAGGCGCCGATGGTGTAGCCTAAGACTACCAAAGGTTTCCTTCGACCCATGAGGTCGCTCAAGGGACCAGAGAAAACCTTGCAAATCAGCACGACGGCCTCGGAAAAGCCTTCCAAGATTCCAATGGAGGTAATGCTAGCTCCCAAGATTGAAACTAGGAAGACAGGTAGCAAGCTATGAATGATTTCCGAAGAAACATCCATAAACAAGCTAACCAGGCCGAGTGCCCAAACGCCGCGCGGAAGATTCTTGGCCGTAATTTTCATCATGGAGCGGTTCCGGTGGTTTTGATGGCGATAAATATAAATAAGTTTATTATTAGAATTATCATAGGATTCATTCTCAAAGGCAACGCTATGAAATAATCGTGCAAATTTTTAGAAAGTTATATTTTATTTTTGAGCCAATTTAAATATTCCGGAGACAAAAGGATCGAATGCGCTACGCGCCACAGGCTCTGAAGCCTGTGTTAGGCGAAGTCCACCGAGGAGAACGTGACTTTGGCGGCCATTAAGCGAAAATTTCGGCAATCCGAAGTGCAGTCATTGGCAAAACACCGAACATTAAATGCGCTAAAACTTTTTCATGTCCTCGAACACGAACATATCGGCCTCCGAAATTATCCTTGATCGCCGAGTTCGTCCATTCCACTGTGGTTCGAATTTTGAATCGCTCTTTTTGGGCGGGATCGAGAGGCACTTTCTCACTACCTTTTGGTTTTTTCGGATCAATGATAGGCACCTTACCGGCGGCCTTGATTACCTTTTCAATCAAGTCGCTATTGTAGGCCGCGTCCATCAACGAATATAGGCTGGAAACTCGAGAATTCGTGATCATTTCGAGTGGAATCGCTGCTTGGCTGTCACGCATTGAGGCAGATGTTACCAGGGCTGCCAACGGGATACAGTGGTCATCAACATCAAAATGCAATTTGTAGCCGACCCACCATTCAGGGTTGCCCTGACTATTTTCCTTCCCACCTACGTCACACTCTGTAGGCAAGTCAGCCACCATATCAGCTAAATTCTGGGTCATTTGTCGTTCAATCCTAGTCGGCTCTTTTTGAGGGCGTTGTTCACCTTTCTTCGGGCGCCCCCTTTTCTTCGTGGGGCCTTCGTCAGGAGCAGTATCGGGCTTTTTAGTGGGCTTTTCTCGGCCGTCAATCTGAGTTGAATCTCGGCTCACATGACCGATCAGTTTGCCTTGGTATACTTCCCTGATAAGGGCAGCATGAATAGTTTCGCCAAGGCCCATACCCGCAAACTCTGAAAATGAGTTGGAGAATGTGCCTGGAGACGGAATTTTCTACTCAAAACCACAAATTCGGCGCAATGCCGGGTGAACCTTTAACCTATCAATCAAACCAATTGTTGTTGGGATATTCAGCACCGCCTTTGAGACGAATGCGCGCGCCAAAGCGCAGCGATCCG